>DATJOA010000075.1:0-7636 GCA_035507635.1 Candidatus Acidiferrales bacterium | reverse complement strand
TGCACGACGGTGCCCGGCTGGGAAATCTCCTCCAGCGCCCGCAACGTTGCGCTCAACACCGCGAGTTGACGTGCAGCGTCTTGCGCCGGACCCAAGGTGAGCCCAAAGGGGTGCTCGATGGCCGCGATGCGCGGGACACCGCAACTCATAGTCAGCTCCGGCATCATGGAGAGCGAGATAGTACTGAACCCGGCGGCCTCGATCTCGCGTTGAACCAGTCCCACGGACCAGCAGCAGACCGGTCAGACCGGAACCAGCACTACCGCATCCACCTGTTCCTGCCGAAGCCGGCCGATAATGCCAGGAACCGTGTGACACAGTAGCATGTCTGGCCGAAGCGTATACCCCATGTATGAATAGTGAGAAGGGGCGGAGTGCGCGATCTCACCCTGGGCTTCGAGTTGGCTCAATCGCTCGAGAGGCATTACGCAGTTGAGATCCTGTTGAGCGAAGGATGCATTGATATGCAGGTGGTATACGCGAACGTCGCCCGTTGCCGTTGATCGCGCAAGAATTCGATACGATGGATCGGAGGACCAAGGGTCCCGCCGCTCGATCTCTTGATCAAAAGGCTCGTCGGTCCTAAGCGCAACCCCTGCGGAACTCACAATCGAGACCGTGCATTGCGACATTGGTTTGGCCAGAGGACTCCAAGGGATCTGCCGCCGCTCGCCGAGCGTGGCCCAATGCTTCATGATCCGTTTCGGAATGCCATCGAGGAAGCGGTAAGAGTTAACGATCTTGGCCATCGATCCTATGATGCCACCGATCCCGTCCCACAATTCAAGGCTACTGCCAAGCTGGGTGAATTCCTGGAAACACGGTTCTCTCAGTCGTTCTAAACTGCATTTGGCGGTACCGGCCGGGCCGCCTTTATTTGCCTGCTTTTGCCCGGCAGGCCTTGCGCGGTGGCCGACGCTTCCCCCGACCTTCGATTTTCCAGCAGGCCATTTACGGTCAGTCTCCGGATGGCAGACAATCTACGAATGGGCTGGCAAATCGGTGCTATCCCCGCAGTGTGAAGGCGCGCTAGAGTATGGTCGAAGGAGAGCGGAACGCGCTGGTACCGGGCCACCTCTCTCTTCAAATTGAACTCAGGTCATCTATGCCCTGCCCCGGTCAGCTCAGCCATCGCAGCTCAACTCCGCGACGGTCCAATTGTTTGCGGGGAGTGTCAGGCTGGAATCGACGAGGCAAAGAATTCCGCAGGCATGAATCATGCGTTCCGAAACTTCCGCCTCGTCGAATCCATTCGTGGTAATTACAGCCTAGTCTGCGGCGGCACTCGTTCCGCCTTTTTCCTTCTCCGTCACCAAGGCACCTTTTGCTGCGGCTTCGATGATGTGAGCGACCGCTTGTGGTTGCGACACGTATATGGCATGGCTGCCTTTGACTTCGACGACCGTGGCACCGGCGCGTTTCGACATCATCCGCTGGGCGTCGGGCGGAATCATTCTGTCCTCGGTCGTGAGCAGGTACCAGCTGGGTTTCGCCTTCCATGCCGCTTCGCTGATGGTGCCTCCCAGGGCGTCCACGCCCCACGGCACTTGTGAGTCGGCCATGAATGAGGCCTCTTCCGGGCTCACGTCACCGGCGAACGATGCAGGAAACTTCGCCTTGTCGAGCATCAGAAAGCCGTCCACGGGCGGCAGGATCGGCGGTTGGGGAGCGCCAGCAGGCGCACTTTTGATCAAGGTAGATACAGACTCACCTTTGTCGAGCGCAAAGGCGGCGACATACACCAACCCCGCCACCTTCGGGTCGTTGCCGGCTTCGGTGATGACTGCGCCGCCATACGAGTGACCGACTAGTATCACGGGGCCGTTCTGAGCGGCGATCGCACGCTTGGTGACCGCTACGTCGTCCGGCAGCGTGATCGTCGGATTCTGGACGATGGTGACCGAGTAGCCGTCCTTCTTCAAGAGGTTGTAGACGCGCTGCCACCCGGACCCATCCACAAAGCCACCGTGGACGAGAACGATATTCTTCACAATTGTCGTTGTATTCGTTTGTGCCATTGTGTTTTCTCCTATGCCTAACATGATGGTCATGATCGCCAGTACACAATAGATGATTCGTGTTCTGACGCCTATTGCCGTTGTGTTTTTCTTCATCGGATCTCTTTCTCCTTCATGCGGTCGCAAATGTTTTTGCCTGCCGCATATCGTATGGCGTCTGCATTGATTCTTGTCGACAGCAACCAAGGTATTCGGATCGCCGATTTTCAGAAACCTCGGAATCTACAGAGACGGACCTGTATTTTTCTTCAGGTTCGGAACTATGGAGAGAAGTGGTTGGGGTTTGGTAAAGACACCGGGATGCGGTTTATTTTGTATCGCGAAGCACGGAAATAATTTTCTCGATTGGGCTTTTACCGGGGCGAAGGAAGATAACTCGTCCAGGAATGACAACAGTGATCTCTGTTCCAGAATCTGCGGAGCTTGTGACCTTCAGCTTTCCACCGATACGTTCAGCCCGCTCGTGCATTCCTTTCAAGCCGTAGTGTCCATCTCTTCCGTGGCTGATGAGTGGCGACGGGATGCCGACTCCGTTGTCGCTCACGCGGATTGAAAGATCCTCAGCGTATTTCAGCTCCACTGCTAATTCGCTGGCCTTGGAATGTACGCAGGCATTGCGGATCGCCTCGTACGCAACTCGATAGACTTCGTCCCGAACTACAGGGTGCATTTCCCTGGTTTCACCCTGCACCGACAAGGAAGTCTTCATGGGGCTAAAGATCCGGCACTCTTCCGTTGCGCGACGCAGGCCTTCCGCAAGATCGTTGGTTTCCGTCGTAGAAGTACGCAGGGACTGGAGCGCAGCCCGTCCTTCCTGAATGGCCCGAGCAAGCCACTCCGACAGTTGCTCAACCGTCCGCCGCATTCGAGCTAGATCGGCCGGCTGATCCAGTGCATCATCAGCAACCAGCTTGCTGCCCTCGATCGTCTGGAGAAGCGTGTCGTGAAATTCTCTGGCGATGCGCGTGCGCTCGGCCAACCGCTCGTCGAAACGGGCGCTCAGGGAATTCATGGCGTGGCGCATGCGCAGCCAGTGAAACAACATGATCAGCAGAACCGCCGCTGCAAAACAGGCGACGAAGAACAACTTCATCTGGTACCAGGCAGGAGTAACGATAAAAGAGAGCGAGTCGCCTGCCTCGTTCCATACGCCATCATTGTTACAAGCGATTACCCGGAAACGATAATGCCCCGGTCGGAGATCGGTATAGAACGCCTGACGGCGTGTCCCTGCCTCTTGCCATGTGTTATCGCGGCCTTCGAGGCGATAGCGGAAGCGTACTTTCTGCGGCGCGACAAAGCTGAGGCCGGCGTAATCGATTTCGAGATTGCGCGTCAGCGGCGGGAGTTTCAAAACACCTTGCATTGGATACGCGATGCGATCTGCGACCACCTGTCCAATGTGAACCAGCGGCGGCACAGTATTTCGAGTGAGATGTTCCGGGTCGATGACCTGCAATGAAATACCGTTGGCGAACCACAAGCGGCCATCCGCGGACCGCGCCCCGGCCACGAACGAAGCATAGTTGGGCCGTACCCCGTCGAGTGCATCGAAGGTTGGTACGGGAACCGTGATATCAGGATTCTGCTTCCAGGCCTGAAGGTCGGCGCTGCTCAGCATGCCGAGCGCGCAGTTCATGTAGAGCCAGAGGTTGCCGCCGCGGTCGAAAGCGATGTCGTAAACCTGTTCACACGGAAGGCCATTCTTCTGGGTCAGCGCCAATGCCTTCCCGTTATACCAACCCAGCAGCCCATGGTTGGTGGCGGCGAGAACGGAGCCGTCAGCATCCGGCAGAAGCTGCTGGATCACGGTGCCTTGGGGATGATTGAACGAATGGATGACAGTCTGTCCATCGCGAATGTGTGCCAAGTCGCCATTAAAAAGTCCGAGCCATAATCCGCCGGTTGAGTCTGCCACAACGCGACGCGGCATTGGCGGCGACAGCACGTCTTCGCTTATCTTCAGACCCTCGACGCGCATCAGTATGCGCGGCGGCCCTGCCGCCGCGATCCAGATGCGTTGCTCGGTGTCTTCGGCGATTCCGGTGACGAGGCCGATCGGACGAGCGTCGGGCCGAGTGATCTGCCGGAATCGATCCCCTTCGTACACCCACAGGCCCTGGTCGATACCGACCCAAAGCCGCCCGGCATGATCTTCGAAGAGCGATGTAACCTGCGAGCCCGGCAGTTCGTGTCCACTGCCAAAGCACTTTACTCCTCCGTCGCGGATACGGGTCAGGCCTCCCTCCCCGCCCGTCCAAATATCTCCGTCTGGAGAGGTGGCCACCGCACCCGCCTCCGCTGAGCACAGACCTTCGGCGACCGTCACGGTGGCAACTGGCGCCTCGGCGAAGCGGTCCACGCCTTGCGTCGTGACCACCCAAAGGTCGCCTTCGCGATCGCCTGCGATCCCAAGTATCCAGTCGCCAGAGAGTCCGTTGGTCCGGTCGAAGTGTTCGACTAGATCGCCGACAATGCGGTAGATACCGCGATCATAGGTGCCCACCCACAGCGCACCCTTGCGATCCGAATAGAGCGACGTGACACTCACCGAGCTGCCGTGGAATAGGGGAGTATCGAACGATTGCAACCGCCCGCCAATCAGTCGCTCGAGCCCGAGACCGGGTCCGGCTTTCTGAATGCCCACCCATACCGCGCCGTCCGGCGACCGTGCCAGTGCTGAAATCCCTTCAATTCCTCTGTTCCCCACCAGGCCTGGCACCGGGTAGATTGTCGGTGATCCGTTTGCCCAGCGAAGAAGCAGGGTGTCGCCGCCGATATAGAGCGTCCCGTCGCGATCCGCCAGCAGCGCCGTGATGTTGAACGACGGTACGCCATCGCCAGGACCGAGGCATCGCAGGTCCGTCGCCCGCACCTGGCACAGCGAGCCGGTTCCCTGAGGCGCATAGGCCCGGCCGAGCCAGACCGTCCCGTGCTTGTCCTCGGCCAGCGACCCGGGGCCGCCCCTGGTGCGGGTGGGGTAGTTCGTCAGCGTGTTGCCCTTCCACCGGCTAAGAAAACCAACCGCGCTCACCCAGACACTGCCATCGCGCGTCGTCCAGAGGCGAATCACCTCGGAGTTCGGCAGCTGTTGTCCGTGGCCGGGCGTCCACCGTTCGAACTGGACACCATCGAATTGCAGTATCCCATCGGCGGTGCCGATCCAGATGTAGCCGTCCGGGGTCTGCACGATCGTTGCCGGCGCACTATTGAACGCGCCGTCCTCCATCCGCCAGGCGACATGGGAGTAATAAAGAATGCGCAAACCGGGATTCGCCGCCCAGGCGGACGCCGCCTGCAGCCAAATGATCAGCAACACTTGCAAGATGCGTCGCAACATGATGGCGCTTCGAACACGCTATACGTTATACCGATGAACTCCACACCGCCCCGTCGAGGTCTTCAGGTATTGACCTGTGGTTTTCTACGGGGCCATATCATTCCACGTCCAGCAATCCACGACGAACCGCTATGGTGACTGCGTGCGTTCGGTCGTTCGCTCCCAGCTTGCCGACAACGTTCTTGATGTGGAAGTTGACGGTCGTTTCGGCGATCGACAAATGGTCGGCAATCTGCTTGTTGCGGAAACCGTCACGAATCAGCCTGAGCACCTCTAGTTCTCGATCGGTAAGATCTTCGTCGCCGAGATGCTCGGCAATGCGAGCCGCCACTGCAGACGGGACGTGCCGCTTGCCGGCGTGAACCGACCGAATCACTCCAAGCATTTCGTCTTTCGGTGCGCTCTTGAAAATGTAGGCAGACGCGCCGGCACGCATGGCGCGCTGGATTTCGCCGTCGGTCTCGGCGGTGGAGAGAATGATAACGCGCGCCTGAGGCGCTTCGCCGCGGATGGAAATCAGTGCGTCCACTCCATTCGCGCCGGGAAGGCGCAGATCCATCAAGGTCACGTCCGGACGATGTCGGCGGAATTCCGCAACCGCTTCCACTGCACTCGTGGCCTGCGCCACGAGAAGCATGTCTGGCTGCGAGCTGATGATCGACCGCAGACCTTCACGGAAAACCGGATGGTCCTCAACGCTTAAAATGCGAATCGGCTTCGGAGTAGCCACCGCAATTCCCCCGCTCCCACGGCGACAATTGTACTGGATCTACTCATCGACTTAGATCGTTTGTGGCCAGCCGGAAACCGCCGCACGAGTCAGAACAACTGGGAGAATGGGGCACTGCAGATAACCCTCACAACCAGGCCACCATTGGCAAGGCGCGGGATGATCTCACAGGACTTTTGCTATTCAAGCGGAACATAATCCCCCAAATTTGTCAGGGAATTGTGAGGTCTGGAAACCTGCCTTCCCGTTTAAGGAGTAACCGCCATGTTTCAAGAATTGATGCCGCTGCTCGCGCAACGAACCCTGCTGCTCACCCTGTCGCGTGTGAGCGACGAACAGATTTCCGTCAACATCATCCCAAAGCCACTCAAATCCGATCAGCAGGATGTTGATGCCGCGCTTACCACGCCTCTGACTGTCACCGGCACTCCTAAAGAGCTTGACGAACAACTGCCGCGACAACTGGTGGAGTTTGTAGAGTCTCACCTGGGGCTGTCCTCAACCTTGAGGAGTGCAAAAGAGCAAATGGAGGCCGCTGCCAAAGCAGCCAGGGAAGCAGCCAAGAAACCCACGAACTCGAAATCTCAATCCAGCAAGAATGCGACTCCAAGTACGGCGAAAGTACAGACAGAGTGCGTCACGCAAGAAAGCTCAGGTGATTCAGCATCGCCACCCGAGCATATCCAGCCATCGACTGCTGGCGCCGACCTTGGCGCGAGTACCGGAAGCCTGTTCGACCTTGAAGCGAAGAATAACGAGTGAAACCTGCTGTCCTGTCGTGCTTGCAGATCATTTTGGAAAGGAGTCGTCATGGAAGTACATCGCCTGGAACGAGAATTTCTCTACAACGGAGTCAAGCTGCCGGACACTACACCCACCATGACTCCGGAACAGGTCAGAGAGACGTACACACATCTGTATCCAGAAATAGCCACAGCTGCTATTGAGGGGCCGGAAACGATCGCGGGCAAACTGGTCTACAAATTTGTTCGCGCGATCGGCGCGAAGGGGTGACGGTCAAGGGCCGCTCGCCGCATTATTAGGCCCGCGACAGCGCAATACTGGCAACATACAAGGCCAAAGAGATGCTGATGCCCATGAGGGGCACGCGAAAAAAGTAAACCTTGCAGAGCACAACAAAACCGACAAGGAATGCCAGCCCGACCACGAGTAGGAACGGCGACCGAAAGAGGAGTTGGCCGTGAGCCAATGCGAGAAAACCGAAAACCAAGCCGAACAAAATAAGTCCCATGCTATGGCTGGCATTGAAGCCCACCCAAGCCCGCCACATGGTTGTTTCCTTGGTAATGACAGGTGAAGTCTGGCTCATGCTGATTTCGAGTGTGGGATCACGGGGCGTGAGCTTTGGTCCCCAGTACGTATAGACGAGGTGGACGACTCCGAGCGTAAAGAGAATGCTTGCGCTAAGAACCATCAGAATTCTTGCAGCCAACATGCTCTCCTATTCTGTGGGCCCATTATCTTGAATATGGAACAAGCCGCCGTCGACTTGGTGATTTGACGCAGTCGACGGCGGCTTGACCCCCA
>DATJOA010000074.1:0-26770 GCA_035507635.1 Candidatus Acidiferrales bacterium | reverse complement strand
TCGGCGGTGCGGTGCTTGGTCCCTTTGAAGACCATGTGCTCGATGAAGTGGGAGATGCCGTTCCATTCCGGAGCCTCGTCGCGGGAGCCGGTCTGCAGCCACACGCCGATAGAAGCCGAACGGATGTGTTGCATCTGCTCGGTGATGACAGTCAAGCCGTTGGGCAGTTTTTGACGCCGAATATTGCGTACTTCCTGAACCATTATTTGCTTTGTTTCCGGGCTAATTTCGATGCAGGTTGCGGGAACCCCAGCTACCGGACTCCTTTCATCTATTCTGACATACGGTCCAGAGGTGTGCGAGAATAGTTTAGTGGTTTAAAATCATATAGTTACCTCGTTGACGTTGAGATTTGAACAAGAAGGCCGATGGCACCTCTTGGATTGGCATAACATCCCAGATTGGTCGTAAACGTGACAGATGCGCCACAAACCGCGCTGCTCGGGCTCGACAGGCAGGAGACGGGCCACCTCATTGAAGAGTTGGGAGAACCCTCCTACCGCGCGCAGCAGCTTCTGGAAGCTGTGTATCGGCAGCGGGTTGCCGAGATTGACCAGATTTCGACGCTTCCTCAGCAATTTCGAGCCACGCTGTCTGAAAAACCGATTGTCGTCGGCCTCCCTACAATCGAAAGGAAATTCGTCTCGCAGGATGGGACCGTTCGCTACCTGATTGCCTTCTCCGACGGGCAAAGTGTCGAAACCGTTTGGATGCCTGAAGGGGACGGCGGCGAAGCCGGGGACGGCAGTGAGGCGGGAGAATTGGCCGAGCGCTTCGCCGAAGCCGAGGATCAGCAGCCGAGTCACCGTCCGCGCCAGGGACAGAATCAAGGCCGCTCCACCATCTGTATTTCCAGCCAAGTCGGATGCGCTGTCGATTGCCAGTTTTGCCTGACGGCGCTGCTGGGGGTGAAACGCAATCTGACCGCGGGCGAGATTGTGGGGCAGGTCTGCGCGGTACTCAAAGATCAGAAGGTTTCGCCGCCCGAGGATCGCATCAACCTGGTCTTCATGGGCATGGGCGAACCGTTTCTCAATTACGACAATTTCGTGAAAGCCTCGAGATTGCTCGTCGAGGAAGTCGGCATTGCGGAAAGGCGGATGACGGTCTCAACGGCGGGCATCGTGCCGCGCATTTACGACTTCGCTGGGGAGAAGGTCCGGGCGAAGCTGGCGATCTCTTTGAATGCCTCCAACGATGCGCTGCGCACCCGGTTGATGCCGTTGAACAAGAAATGGAATCTGGAGATGCTAATTGCGGCTGCGAAGGCTTATCCGCTTCGTACCCGTGAGTGGATCACGTTTGAATACGTGCTCCTCGGAGGAGTGAACGATGCGCCCGACAACGCGAAGGAAGTGGCGGACCTGCTGCGCGGTGTACGTTGCAAAGTGAACCTGATCGCGCTGAATCCAGGGCCGGGAATTGATTTTACGACTCCCGATGCGGAGCGGGTCGAGGCCTTTCAGAACATTTTGCGGCAATCGGGAATTCCGGCATTTCTCCGCCGTCCGCGCGGGCGGGATATTTATGCTGCGTGCGGGCAGCTTAAGCGAACGGTTGAGATTGCCACAGCCCCGGCGCCGCAGCATCCCTAGCCGCGGAAGGGGTGGGAAGCATCGCCGGAAGTTCTACGCGCATCAGAACGGAGCCATCGGCCCGCTGCTCGCTCGAAATGCGCCCATGATGTTCCTGCAAAATTCCGTGGCAGGCGCTCAGGCCAAGAGAGCTTCCCCGATGAGCGGTGCCGTGCTCGCCTTCTGCAGCGGAGAGTGGCTCGGTAAGAATCTGAAGGACGCAATAAACGCCGTCCGGTTCCGAGCTGATATTAAGTACGCGGCCGCCATGTTCTGTCAACATGTGCAAGCTGTTTGCCAGCAGTTGGAGACAAACCTGAAGCAGCTGATTTGAATCGCCCATGATCTTGGGCAGGCCGCTGGCAAACTGCGTACGGATCTCCACGCCTGAATTCTCTCGCTGAGGTTCAGTGAGCTTCACGGCGGTGCGCGCCAGAGTATTCAGATCGACTGGAGACTTGGGAGTGGGCGCCTGGCGGGCAAAACTGATCAGACTAGCCACGAGAGATTTCGTGCGGCGCACGTATTGTCCGATCTTCGACGCTAGCCGCTGCTGTTCCGTCGTGAGAGTCGTATTCCATAAAAGGTCGGAATACCCAAGCATGGCCGTGATTGGATTATTAAGTTCGTGCGCTGCGCCGCCAACCAGCTGCGTGACAGAAGCCAGCTTTTCGGATTGAAGAATCTGTGCCTGGAGACGGTCGAGGCTGTCGAATGAATCCTGCGATCTTTGCAGCAGGCGGATGAGCTCGCGGTCCAGCATGCGCTGCCTGCGGAACACCATGAGTCCCATTACAAAGGCGGCGGTAAAGGTCAAGACAACCCGAAAGGCTCGAATTCGTGGTGGAACGAGCGGGTTTGACAAGGACCATGCGGCAAACAGGGGCAGAGAAAAGACCGCGATCATGCTGCAGCGCGCGACCCAGACTCCATACACAGTCGATGCTGGCCGCGCGTCGGCGGTGGCAGACTCCACTTTTGTGCTTAGGGCGATCCAAGTGAGGCCGGCCATTGCGGTAACCAGCGGTATATCGTAGAGACTGCCGCTGTAGTATCCCTTTCTCGCGATCGCCCAATTCGCGACGGCGGAGCTTGCCGAATAACAGAGCATCGCTGCGAACAAGCCGGCGTAGAGCTTCTTCCATTCGCCTTTGCTCATGATCCAGCAGGCAATCAATCCCGCCAGAAGGACCATCTTTTCGACCGAATAAACCCCGTTAAGATCCCGGTTGTAAGCCGGGATATCAGGCACCACGTACTGCCACGGCATCACGATCAGCACATAGATATAGAGCCACCACACGATCAGCAACGCGAAATCGAGTCGTCCGACGCGCGCCGCGTATTCGTCTCTCGGAACGTGAGGACGCAATGCCAGAGCCGCCATCAACGGCACGATGTGCAAGAAGAGGACGACGTCCCAAGTGCAGAGGTCGGGCACATCGCGCCGAAGGAGAACTTCGGTATAAGTCCAGAACAATTGGTATGTCAGCCAGAACCCACAACTCAACGCGATGAGGGACCAGAACAATCGAATTCTTCCATGGGAACGTAAGGCGAGCGGAATGAAGGCAGCCGTGCCGGAAATCAGCAGCAGGCACTGAATGACGTCGCTGAAAGCGCTCAGTTCGAAGGAGCGGGGCAAAATGAGTGCAGCAATGATCAGAATGCCGAGCATACTGACACTCGCACCCAGCCAGAGGTGAGAATTCTTGATCATGGGCACACGTTCCTCAGGGGTCATTTTAGACAGATTCCGTGTGCAACAGCGGTTACTGTAGTAACCTATACGGCAAGTAATCATCCGTTTCAGGAGAGGACAGCAACGGTCCTCCAGACTCTCACTTGCCGATAAGCTTCTGTTATTCAATAATGTGCAGCGTAGCCGCCACGCTCGTGGAGACCGACTCCGTTGAATCCTCTCGTTGAGCGCTACCGTCAGCCCTGGAGATTGAGAATCCCGCCGGACCCCGGGGAAACCCGTCGCATTGAGCGATGGCTGGCCACTGCACGCGTGTTTCTGGCCGTCTCAACCCTGGTCGCAATCCGGATGGATCCGACCGAAATCCTGGGGCATTCCTGGGCCGCCTACGGACTGTTCGTCTTCTACATGGCGAACGGGATCCTGATCCTGATGCTGCTGCGGCGAAGAGAACAATCGACCTCCGCATTCCGGTTCATGGTCCATGCGGGTGACGTTATCTGGCCCGCGGTCATTTCTATATTCGCCGAGGGGCCGCGCACTCCATTTTTTCTCTTCTTCTTTTTCGCTTTAGCGGCCGCGGCCTACCGATGGGGGCTCTGGGAAACGCTCGGTACGGCAGCCGCTGAAGTTGCCTTGTTGTGGCTCGAACTCCTGCTGGTTGTTCACACCTGGCTCGGTCCGAGCGACTCGGTGCGGCTCCGCCTGCTAACCGGGTTGAGAGTCAACGTGAACGAGTTCGACCCGAAGCGGCTCTTCATGCTGTCGATCTACCTGCTGGTCATGGGATTACTCCTCGGCTATCTCGCGGAGCAGCAGAAACATCTGCGCGCTGAAAAGGCCGTTGTGACCGGAATCCTGTCGAGAATCCGCGTGGAATCAGGACTCACGGGAACGATCGAACAGATTTTTCACGAACTCATGTCCATGTATGGGGCGTCGCGAGTCATCGTTGCGTCGCAGGAGATCCACACGGAACGCGTATTTGTCGGGGAGCTCATTAAGGCAAAAGGACGTGCTCCTTCGGAATTTCACTGGCTGGAATCCGGATTGAAGGATGCAAGAACCTATTTGGCCGACTTTCCCGGACAGGTGTGCTATGCCGCAGTAGATGGCGATGGCTGGAAAATACTCTGTCTTGATTCGAATGGGAACCCGGTTCCGGGAACCGATCTTACTACCCCGATTGGACAATTGCGCGCCGGGCAGCCGTTCGACTCCCTGATAACGGTTTCTTTCCTTTTCGGGAGTGAATGGAGAGGACGGATATTTCTTTTTAATCCTTCGTGGAGAGGTGAAAAACAGGAAGAGCTGCGGTTCCTGCTTGATCTGGTTCATCAAATCGGACCTGCGGTTTATAACGTCTACCTGCTCCACCGGCTGCGCCGCCGCGCCGGCGCTGCCGAGCGGGCGCGTTTTGCGCGGGAACTTCATGATGGCGCCGTGCAGTCGCTGATTGCGGTCGAGATGCAGGTGGACGTCGTTCGACGCCAAGCGGATGCGGGCAGGCCGATCGGTGGAGAACTGGGACGGATCCAAGCGCTGTTACGCGAGGAAGTTCTCAAGCTGCGCGAACTGATGCAGCAGATGAAAGTCATCGACGTCGACTCGCAGCGGCTGCTTGGCGTCATTAATGACACGGTCGAACGATTCCAGCGTGAGACGGGAATCAGCGCGCGATTCGTGACCGATCTGGCTGAACTTGATATGCCCCAGCGGGTCTGCCGGGAAATTCTGCGGATCGTTCAGGAGGGCTTGGTCAATGTGCGAAAGCACAGCGGCGCGCGCCATGCGCTGGTGCGCCTGGGATCGAGCGGCGACAAATGGAGTTTGACGGTCGAAGATGACGGCAAAGGCTTTCCATTTGCTGGCCGCTACAGCCAGGAAAAGATGGACGAAGATGGCAAGGGGCCTATGATCATTAGGGAACGCGTGCGTTTGATTGCTGGCCAACTCACGGTAGAATCAAATCCCGGACAGGGAGCGCGTCTGGAGATCACTGTGCCCCGGAATGGGGAAATGCCGCATGAACTTTAGAAAGTCTCAGCAGATTCGATTGGTGATCGCCGACGATCATCCTATATTTCGGGATGGATTGCGCCGCCTCCTTGAGGCTGAGGCCGATCTCAAAGTATTAGGTGAAGCGTCCGACGGTGCGGAAGCCGTGAAACTCGCCCGCCAACTGAAGCCTGATATTTTGCTCCTTGATCTTGCCATGCCCAAGCACCCGGGTCTCGAAGCGCTGCGCGACTTGAGCGCTCCCGCCAACGCCACACCGGTTCGCGTCATCTTGCTCACAGCCGCGGCAGAAAAGGGCCAGATTGTGGAAGCGCTGCAACTCGGCGCCCGCGGAGTCGTGCTGAAAGACTCCGCCACCCAGTTGCTGCTCAAGGCGATTCAAACTGTGATGGCCGGAGAATATTGGGTCGGACGCGAGAGCGTTTCGAACCTCGTGCAATATCTCCGCACCTTGATGCAGTCCTCCCATGACGAGGCGCGGCAGAAGAAATTCGGCCTCACTCCGCGAGAACTAGAGATCGTTTCGGCTGTTGTCGCCGGGTATTCCAACAAGGAAATCGCGGAATATTTCAAAATTAGCGAAGACACGGTGAAACACCATCTGAGCAACATCTTCGACAAGCTGGGTGTTTCAACCCGCCTGGAGTTGGCGCTATTCGCCGTGAATCAGGCGCTGCCGCTCAAAAGTATCGCCTAATCATAGAGTTAGAGCGGGCACGACGGGGCCTCGCCTTGGCACTTACGTGCCATTGGCTCGCGCAATTGCGACGACTAGCATAGTTGGTACTGGCCCAGCGTGGGGAAACTGTCGAGGATTGGTGTACTCCTGTACCCCTCGGATAATCGGGGTCAGTGTAAGAAAACACAACATGTTTACTAAGGGGAGATCCGTGGCAAAGCGTCTACAACAACTTTGGAATGATGAGCAAGGTCAGGACATCGCGGAATACGCTGTCATGTTGGCGGTAATTCTAGTGATCGTCGTAGGCACGATTCGTCTGATTGGCTCGAACGCCAACAACGTGTTCTCGTCGGTCGGTAGCTCGATTCAGTAAACGGCCGCAACTGGCAAGCATTGCCGCCTCTGCTACTGCAGATGCTTCCCCCTGCCCAAGCAACCTTCCTGCGCGAACTATTTCGCGACCGTTCCTGAATCAGACGTGGTTAGCGCCACCTTATCCGGACCCGTTGAGAGCCTGGTCAGATTGGGGAAAAACGGCGTGACCTCAAACTCCATTTTTTCCCAGCGCGAGGTGAGGGCCACTTGCTTCGACTTGCTCAACTCCACCTGATCGCTCCATGGGTCAACCTTAATGCGCCCACCCAGCGGCAACGCGGCAATCTGATCGAGTTTCTTATCATCCAGTTGAGGAGCTGAAGTTAGAAGCGCCGTCATCCGGATGGACTTGGCACTGGCGAAGCTGTTTCCCAAGTGAGGGCGGATCAAATTTGGCAGATCCGGCGCTTTGTCCTGCAAAGCTTTCAGGAACAAGCCCGCGTTCGCGAGTTTGTCTTTGTAAGGAGAATTCCTCAGCATCTCGATTGCTTTTACGTCAGCGGCTTCTTCGTCGGCAGGGCTGTGCCGGAAATCGAGCCGCCGGAAAGAATCTTGGTCCGGGAAGAAAAGCTTGTCGTTGAAAGCCAGCTTCGTGTCAAACGGGTGTCCCAGCACGATGTGAGCCAGTTCGTGAGCCAGCACCATGGCCAATGACGCTTCGTCCGGAAGCACATCGAGCAAGCCTCGACTCATCACAATGGTATGGCCGATTGTGAAGGACTCGAGCGGCGACGTTAGAAGGACGCGGCAGTGGAAGTCGCCCTGCAGATCAATGTTGTTAGTGACAAGCAGGTTGTTCACGACCGTGGCGAGGACCTTATCCACATCGCTCGGAGGAGCCAACAGGCCGATTTTCTGCAAACGCTCGATCGCGTTATCTTCCGCCTGCTTTTCCCACATGCGCTGCGCGACAACAGGACTCGGGTCTGCGGTGGCCTCGCTCTGGTCCCGCACTGAGTCGGGAGAATCGACGAGAATCTGTGTGAACTCTTCGTTCTTGTTCAAACCCTTCAAGTCGTAGCCCCAGAGTCGAGTCTGTGCCTTGAAGTGCAGTGTCCTGGTCAGGCCTGTTTTAAGATCCGATTCTTCGGTATATACATACGCCGGTAGCCAGACTCCAGGCCGCATGTTCAGGCGCCAACTGTCGAAGTGGAAGAAGAAGTTGATTTTCGGCTGTGGATCATACGTCCCGTTGAAGCGGACGATGTTGTAGTCCTGGTCTTCCACCCAGATCCGGCCCTTGAACCGAGGAGTTCGATCGCCTTCGCGCGGCTGAACGTCAATGACAAGGCAACGAAGCTCGCCCAGAAATTCCCGGCGAACAAAATTGAATCGGTAGTTCTTCTTCTGGAAATCGGAGTCCAGGAACACCATCTGGGCAAATCCCATCGGCAGGTAATGCAGTGAATAGACCCCTGTGAGCTTGCTCAGCATGCGCTGACCGAAGCCTGGCTGGCCCACGAAAGACACATCTTCAGGACCATCTGACATTTCGAGGCGGCCCAGGAAATAACGGTCGTTCACAGGAATGTTATGGCCGGTGCTGTCGGTCTTAAGACTCTGCAAGTAGGTCTCGACCAACGGGTGCATATGGCGCATCTGGGCCATGAAGAAATGCTCACGCTGCACAACACGGTCAAGGACCTCGTTGAGCGTGGCTGGCGGAACGGAGCGCTCTCCGCTCTGAGCCGACGTCGGAGAAGCCGCGTCGGTGGAACTCACGGTGGACTGCGCCACAGGAGAAGACGCGTCCTGAGCTGCAGCGGCAAAACCGCAGCACAAAAGAATGAGAAGCAATCTCGAACCGCAACGAGCGATTTGCATAAGAACCTTCTGGGAGTTAATCAAGCCAACTGGAAAATGATGTGTACTACGGCTGTCGAATCAGAGGGTTGACCGTCTCTTAATGCGGGTTTGAAGCGGATCTGTTCGGCAGCCCGCACGGCTGAGTCGTCCAGACCGTGACCAAGCCCGCGAACTACCTTCAACACTCGCAATTTGCCGGACGCCTCAAATACGACTTCGAGAAGCACTTCGCCCTCAATGTGCTGGGTACGGGCTTCTTCTGTGTAAACAGGAACCGGCTTGGAAAGGATCTCCGCCGGAACCAATTTTGCGACTGCTTGCGCAGGACGCGATTGTACCGTAGGAGGAGCCGGAATGTCCGCGTCGCCAAAACCGGCTTGTTTTACTGCTCCCTGAGCGCCGTGCGCCGTTTGTACGGCAACGCCGTTGCCGAAGCCGGTGCTGGCGACCACGCCTCGAACTCCGTGCGCTCCGCCCGTTCCGTTGCCATATCCTGGTCCAGTCGGCATATCGAACCCGCCCGCCGAGGCGATATTGACCGCCTGTGTCTGGGAAGCTTTTGCTGGTACGCCATTCGGATCGCCAAAGCCTCCCGTTTGCACGTGCGCGGCAGGGCGATTGATGGTCTGCGGAGCCGAGCTTCCTGACGAGAAGACATTTGTTCTCACTGCCTGCCTGGGCATTACGGGCGCTGTCGTAGGCAAAGGAGCCAATTTTTTCGTCGGGAGCGTCACTTGCGGCGCGCGTGTCTCTTCCACCACTCGAGGCTTTGGCTCAGGCCTCGGAGCGGCGAGGCGCAGAGTAGCGGGAGGTGGGTCCAGTTTGGCCACAACCGGGCGCGGAAGCTGTCGCTGCGGAGTGTGATTCACCGGGACCGGCGTGGGCACCAACTCAATGGCGTGATAGTCCTTCTTGGGCTGCTCGAGGATCTCCGGGTGGAGCACAGGGATCCACACGGCGATGGCAATCACGACAGTCAGAACTCCGTAGCTGAGGAACCACTCATACCACGGCTTCTTCCATCTCGGGAGCGAAGAAAACAACATCGAATCGTCGGGCCGGAGCGACGTCATAATCAACCCTGATGCTTCAGGTGTTGCAAACACCGAATCGTCTGAAATAGTTTCCCTGTTTTCTGAATACGCAGGAACCCGGGGGGCAGGGGCTCAGCGAAAGTGTACTCTTCCGAAGTTAAATGCACGACAAAGACCATTTCTACTATCGGGTTCGCAAATTAAAGACCTTCGGAATCAATCACTTATAGCTATAGGGGAGAGGTTGAGTCGATCGCCAGAAAATCTCTCGTGCAAAAAACTACATCTTTGACGACATATTTCTCGTCCTTCTCTTCGAAAGGTACGAGACGTCCAAATATGCCCCATCCGGACTAGGGCGTAGAAGGACTGGCGGGGTTGTCGTTTTGGAGCAACACCCACGTTGTGACCCCAATGACAGCCGCGCCACCAATCCCTACAGCGTAGGGAGAGTTAAGGATACCACCACCGGCGGCCGGTGCGGCACCCGCGGCATCTTTATGTTTTCTCCTCTTGCCATTGCTGTCGGTATCGCTCGACTCGTCGCGAGTCGTTTCCTGACCTTGGGCCAAGGTTGTTGTTTCCTTGCCATCGCTGATATTCAGGTCGCCCTTTCGAGCAGTGATGTGGACGGTGCCATCCACGTCGGTCACATTGAATTCTGTCCAGCTTTTCGACGCCGGCACAACCTTTACATCTCCAGCGGTGGTTGAAACACTCCGCGAGGTGGAGACCGTGACCGCGCCATGCTCAATGTTGAGCGAACTGCCGCGGAATTGGATCAGCGAGTCGGAGAGAACCGTGATTGTCGAGCCCGGCTGATTGATGTTGGCAACAGAATCCGAAGGAGTTTGGAGAAGGTCTCCGGAAAAGATAGCCAAACTTGGGCGCGGAACGTGCGCACCATTGACCCAAGCGGCACCCTTGGTATATAGCATCGCCGCGTTGGAGTCAGCGGCGAACAACGAAGCGGGGAGCAAAGCTATGAGCACGCAACTCACCAAACCGCGAAAAGCGGATCTTCCCATCCCACGCTCCGTTAATAACTAAGTAGATGACCTTTCCCGAATCGTACCCTCCGAATTGTTTCGCAGTCAATGGCTTTTCTGTCCTAAAAGTGCTTTTCCGGTGGAAAACTCATAAAAAGAAGTGGCGGAACTGGCGTTTGCCGCGGAGTTTGGCTTAATACCACCGATCGACCGCGTTCCACCAAACAAGCCTCACCCACTCATCGATGCATGTCTTGGACCATTCCCGGCGGCGCCACCAGGAGGTGCCGAACTGCACAGAGTCATGGGCTGCGGCGACGGAGAAGGATTTTCCGCGGATCTCATGACGGAAAATACTGAGCGCGCGACGCGTGTGGAAATCCGAGGTGACGATTAGAACTCTCGCGCCCGGTTCATGAGCCAGACATTTTGCGACGTCACGGGATTCCGCTTTCGTGGAGAGCCCTTCAATGGGGCAGATATCGATGGCATGATTTTCAGGGAGGCTGCCGATGTACTGCTGCGCTATTTGCAACTGGGTAATGTTGTAGATCTGGGACGCAGCGGGAACGTCGAGCAACAAACGGCGTCCGTAGTTTTGATCCAGAAGGTGCAAGGCAAGTGTGGGGCGAACATCGGTCTCGCCCGCAAGCACGACGATCACGTCGGATCGCTGCGGATTATCTTGCACAAGCATCTTCCCCGCATTCGCAGCTAGGGTCAGTGCGGCCATGATCGCGAATATGACGAAGATGATTTTGGACCTGACGAGATTCTTGACCATTACGCTATCGCTTCCCCGATTCCCGAAGTGAGCTTTTCATCCTGCATCGCAAGCATTTGTGCTGAGAAACCTTGATTTCAGCGTGCTAAAATTGAAGTCGCCTCCCCTTTATGTCATACCTCGTTCATCCTGGAAATTCTTATGACGACCTACTCTGCCGCAGATACATCTTCTGATCAACTGAAGACCAAAATTCAAGAACGCAAGGCCCAAGTCGGCATTATCGGACTGGGTTACGTAGGGCTTCCACTGGCCCTCCTTTACAGCGAACAAAAATTCAAAGTCACCGGATTCGATATCGACTCCCGCAAGGTCGATACGCTTGCGAAGGGCGGATCCTACATTTACCGCATTGCCGCCGAAGAGATTCAGGCCGCGAAGAAGCAAGGCTTCTCCGCGACCTCGGACTACTCGCGGCTTGAATCCATGGATGCAGTTATTATTTGCGTTCCGACCCCGCTCAACGAATACCACGAGCCGGATCTCAGCTTTATCACAGACACGACGCACTCCATCGCGCCGCATCTTCGGGCCGGCCAACTCGTCGTTCTGGAGAGCACGACCTATCCGGGAACAACGGAAGAAGTGATGATTCCGATCCTGGAAAAAGAAAACAAGGCTGGGCTGAAAGCGGCGCGCGGCGAGGCGGCCGCAGGAAATGAATTCTTCGTCGCATTCTCGCCGGAGCGCGAAGATCCGGGGAACACGACCGTAGCGCGCCGCGATATCCCGAAGGTGGTCGGTGGATTGAACCCTCAGGCATCCGAACTAGCGCGCACATTATACGGCTCGATCTTCAATCGGACGGTGCCAGTTTCCTCGCCGGCCGCCGCCGAGATGACTAAGTTACTGGAGAATATTTACCGCTGCGTGAACATCGCGCTGGTGAACGAACTCAAGCTGCTGTGTCTGCGGATGGGTATCGACATCTGGGAGGTCATCGAGGCAGCGTCGACGAAGCCATTTGGTTTTCATCCGTTTTATCCCGGTCCGGGACTCGGGGGACATTGCATTCCTGTCGATCCGTTTTATCTCTCGTGGAAAGCGAAGGAATGGGATTTTCGCACGCGGTTTATTGAACTTGCCGGCGAGATCAACACGAACATGCCGTACCATGTGCTGTCGTCGGTGGCAAGCGCGCTAAACAGTCATCGAAAGTCGCTAAACGGCGCCCGTGTTCTCGTATTGGGTGTGGCCTACAAAAAGGACATCGACGACCTGCGGGAATCGCCCTCGCTGACCATCATCGAACTCCTGCAGAAAGACGGCGCGCAAGTGAGTTATCACGATCCATATTTTCCGTTCATCGGGAAGGGCAGGAAATACGACTTGCAGATGAAATGCGCCGATCTCAATAATCTCGGCCAATACGATTGTGTCGTCATCGTAACTGACCACTCCGACTACGACTATCGGCGGATTGTCCAGGAATCACAGCTGGTAGTCGATACCAGGAACGCAACCCGCGGCATCGAGAGCAAGAAGATCGTGCATTGCTAAGCAGGGCTGCACGCGCTCCCGTCGTTTCACTACACGACTTCTGAAGCAGGCAAGAATTCCTCGGAGTCCGATGAAACCGGGCGGCGTTTCCGGGTGCGCTGCAAGAGTCGTGGACCGGCAGCCATGGTGCACATCACGTAAAAGAGAGCGGCATTGGCTGGAATCTGCAAATTAAAATCGACGAGACTGTGAACCAGAATCCCTGAAAACCCCAAGATGCACGCCATTGTCATCGCCCCAGTGACGTCGCTGGTCCAATTCCCGATCTTGCGAAACGCGTTCCGATAGAGTACGGCTACAAACCACACCATCGTGCCGAAGCCGAGGAGTCCCATTTCCGCCAGCAGTTGGGCATAGTCATCGTGGGCTTCATTCACAAAGAAATTCGTATAAAAGCTTCGGAATTGCGGATAGACAACTGGGAAAACGCCCAGGCCCCATCCGAGAATGGGCCTATGCGCGAACATATGCAAGGTATCGCGATCGATGGAGAGGCGCATTCCACCGGAGATCTCCGTGCGCGTCTCAGTCGAAATGCTGGAAACGCGAGTGGTCAACTCTTTGCCGCCGAGCCATGCGAGCAGGCTGACGAGAACCGCAGCAAAGGCTACGGAAGCGATGGCGATTCGAACGGTTTTCTTCCGGCGAAAAAGAACAATTGCAAGGATGATGAATTCGACGAAGATCGCAAGCATGCCTCCGCGCGAGCCCGAAAGAAAAATCGTCCCCACCATGATTGCGGCGGCAACGCCCGAGGCAATGCGCTCTTTTTCGTGCGCAAAATGAGTGATCGAGATCATTAACGGAATCGGTACCAGCAATTCCATCAGCCCGGCATAGTGGTTGTGATTCACATACGGGCCGTAGATCCATCCGCCGAGACGCGGCTGGCGAACCCAGTAGAGTTTTCCGTTGGGGGCCACACCCTGTAATAGAGCGAACGCTGCAATGGCAAAACCATAAAGGGCAAGGATTAGACCCAACTTGCGCGCCTGAGAACTCCGAATGAAGCTTTGGGTCGCCAGGAAGCACAGCATGCCGTAAGCACAATAGAGCATCGCTTCTGAGAGAGTGTCGTGCCGGTAAGCGCTTGTTCCAAGGGTGATCTGAACCAGAATCAACGCGCCGAACGCGGCCATAGGAGGAAAAAGAGGATTCCAAAGTACATTGATCTCGCCGTCAAACCATTGTTTGGTCAGCCAGAGCAACATCAGAAGTAGGGAGCCCGCTTCCAGGATGAAGATCGACCACGGCTCGACCGCGCCGAAAGCGACGGGACCGAACATCAGCAGTCCGAAGGTCCCATAGAAAACGGCCGCGCCTATCCTTGCCCCGTAGGACTGGCCACGCACATCCACAGATTTTTGGTTTTCACTCATGAAGCGGTTTTGCTTGCCGGGGTTTGGTTTGTGTCCGCGCTTTTGCGGGTGATATGAAAATCACCCACCCAGAGCCTGCCGCGAATCGGACTGCCTTCGGGGACGCGGCGAACATGGAGAACGACAAGCTTGCAGTCTGGACCGGTGCTGAACTCGCCATCCGCTGATTTCCAGAAGCCGGAGTCCTTCAACTCATCGCTTTCGTAATAGATTTCCCGCGTGTACATATCTTGCACGGTGAAGTGCGGACCGCCCGCCCCTTCCATCTCCCCGCCGTTCTTATAGTACGCAGAAAAATGATAGGCGGTATTGGGCTGAACCGCGACGAATTGATAAATGCCAGCGTCCGAGATCCCCGGGCCGTCGAAAGTGATCATCAACGAACGCCGTCCGGCATGGAAGTCGCTGGGATCAAGGCTCAAGGAGACTGACGATTGTTTTTGATATTGCCAGTCGAAGCCGGCATTAAGCAGGTCGAGGTCGAAATTGCCATTGATGACGAGATTGGCAGAGGATGGCAAATACGAGCTCAGTCCAAAGCGGTGAGTTGTCTGACGCCACGCGAGCACAGCTTCATCCACTTCCTTGTGCATAATCGAGTAGCGAATGAAAGCATAGGCATAACGAATCTCGAAAGGTTCGCCGGTCCGAATCAGCGCATCCCACACCTTCGCCGCCGCCGCGGTTTCCTGCTTGCTCTCCAACAGATCCAGGAAAGCGATGTAGGCGCCGGCGCGAACAGGAAGAACATTGCTCAACAACGCATCTACATCGGGCTCGATGCGCCAGCAGAACTGCAGAGCCGCGTAACCGAGAGACGAATCATTGGCGATGACAACTCGGAATTCGCGCAGAGCCTTATCGTTTTCACCCTGGACAAGGTAAAGGTTGGCGGCTTCCCACGCAACATCGGGCGTCATGGAATCCGCTTCAATCGCACGCTCCAAAGCTCCAGTCTGAGACTGGGTATCTCCCAGAACTTGATATGCGCTCGCTAGATCGAACCAGTAGCGCGCCGAATGAGGATTCAATTGAACGGCTGCCTTATATTGACTCACAGCCGAGGCGGGATCGCGCGCTACGAGGTCGTAGTATCGACCGAGGTCGTGCCGGTAGTCGGCGTCGCCTGGATCCAGCCGGATCGCTCGTTGCAGGCTGGTTAATTCCGGGTGGCTTCCTTCCCACGCGGCGGCGACGCGGGTCGCGGCTACTCCTAGGTAGGCAAGACTGAAAATCGCGACAACAGCCGCTATCAGCCACCTGCGCGCGCGACTCTGTAAGGAAATCTTCATGGTGTGCGGCTTGTCAAACTCTATGCACTACTCGAGGACGTTTCTTCCATCTCGTCCTCATCGTCGTGTTCTGGTGAATCTTCGTCTCGATAGTAGCGGGCGTACTTTCCCTGGTATTCGTAGTAGTAGTAATAGTCGGGCGAGCTGAGATCCACGGCATTGAGCAGGACGCCGACTACCTTTGCGTTGACTTGGGTGAGAATGTCGCGCGAGCGGCGGAGCGCCTGCTTTGTCGTCTGCCCCGACCGAATTACGAGGACAACCGCGTCGGCACGGGGCGACAGAACCACCGCATCGGTAACCGATAGCGATGGCGGTGTGTCGATCACAATGTGGTCGTATTCCTCGCGCAACTGATTGAGGACTTCTCTCATATTGGCCGAGGCCAATAGTTCGGCCGGATTTGGCGGCGGCGTTCCGGCCGGAAGCACGAAGAGGTTTGGCAGAACCGCGGTTCGTGTGATCGCATTCTCCATCTTTATGCTGCCAGTGAGGACGTTGCTCAATCCGCTGTGCGGTCCCATTCCGAGAGTCTTGTGAATACTCGGTCGCCGCAGGTCAGCGTCGATCAATAAAACCCGAACGCCTTTCTGTGCGAGTACTACGGCAGTATTGATGCTCGTAGTCGTCTTGCCCTCCTGCGGAAGGGCACTGGTCACCATGATGATCTTGGGCGGCGCCCCAAGGTTGGATAGCAGCAGAGAAGTGCGCAGCGCGCGGTAGGATTCCGCCATTTGCGACTGCGGCCTGACTTGTGTGACCAGCTCCACGGCTTCCTTGGAAGTGGCGATCACAAGACGCTTGGGATTCGGTCCTTCGCGGGCGGATTTGGAACCAAGCGGAATCATTCCCAGGGAAGGCAACGCTGAAATCCCTTGGGCTTGCTCGGTCGTCCGCACCGTGTTGTCCAGACCCTCAAGCAGAAATGCCAGACCGATTCCCGAGGCGAGTCCCAGCAGCAAAGCAAACATCAGATTGCGTGGAATGTTCGGCTCGATCGGGCTCAACGGAGGACGGGCGCTATCTACGATTCGGAAGTTGTTGGATTTCAGCCCTGCCGAAACGCCCGCTTCCTTCATTTTCTGCAGAAGACCTTCGTACAACTGGCGATTCGTATCCACATCGCGCTTAAGCAGGGAGTATTCGATGGCGCTTTCGTTGAGTTTGTTGGCCTCCTGTTTCTGCTTTTCCAGAGCGTCGCGCAGCATGTTTTCCAGTTGCAGAGCGGCGACGTATTGCCCGCGAATCTTGGCCACGATCTTCTTGGTTTCTGTCTGGATCTGAGAGTCGACCTCTTTCACCTGATTGTTGAGCTGCGAAAGCTTCGGATATGCCGGGCCGAATTGGGTGTTCAAATCCGCGATCTGGATTTTGAGATCGGCCTCTTTCGCGCGCAGGTTGTCGAGGAATTGCGAAGCGGTCATGGACGCTCCGGATGCGTCCGGAATCGTGGTAGCGTTCGCGGCGACGGTGTCAGGATCGGCGGACTGGACGAGGCGATAGAGGGCCTCCTTGTCCATGCGATCGCTCTCGGCAGTCGTCAGATCCTTATTGAGCTCATCGAGTTTCTCGGTAATGATGTTCTGCTTCTCGTCCGTTCCCAGAATCTCATGCTCTTTTTGGTATTTCACGAGCTTTTCCTGGGAAGTTTCCACTTTCATCTGCAGGTCGACCAGTTGTTTCGAGAGCCAATCGGAAGCCTGCATCGTGGACTCGAAGCGCGCCTTGAAATTGTTCTCGACGTACGTCTGCATCAACGTATTCACAATGTTCGCCGCCATTTGCGGATCGGGGCTGCGATAGTGAACTTCGATGATGCGGGTGTTGGGGCTGAGCGCAACCTTGAGATTGCCCTTGAAACTGCCGACCATCGCCGAGGCCCGCGAGGGGTCGCTCGTGAGAGGGTCCGAGGTCAGGTCCAGAGACGATGCCGGCGGCGGAGCCTGCCCCGCGATTTCCGGCCTTCGGTCGAGATTGAGTTCCCGGATGACCTGGGTTGCCAGGATGTCGCTCTGCAGAATCTTGAGCTCCGTCTCCAGTTCCGTGGGGTCGTAATAATCCAGATTAAAGGTTGCCGAGTTCTGGAAATTCAGGCTGGCGTCGGGCTTGTTGATCTCAATCGTTCCGCTGGCCTCATAGACCGGAGTCATTTTCAGGCTGGCAATGGCGACGACGGAGAAGACTGTCACCAGCGTTGTTATGATGACCCACTTTCGCTTGATAAGAATCCGGATGGATTCACCGATCGCAGATTCCTGAGAAGGCAGTTCAGGATAGATTCGTGGCCCGGTTCTTGCCAGATCCGTACCTTGGGTCGGCTGTATTTCGCGAATGATTTGATTATTCGCTGGTACCAGGGATCCAAAATCCATGCCTGCTCCTCTACGATCTTTTCACAGCTCCCAAGCCCTGTTGTGGCCTGTGATGCACACGTTCAACGAAGTCCCGGGTCGAAGAGGCTGGTCTATCGCGCAGGGATTAATTCGCACTAGGATACTGGAGAGTTCGTCGGTCATTTTAACATTGGAAGAGTGAAATGCATCGCCAATTTTGCAACGAGGCTCGTCGCTGAAAAATGTTATCGTGCAATTCTAATCTTGCGAAGAGAGATTGATTGGTACTTTCCGAGGTTCGTGGACAGGTCCAATGAGCAGGACGCCCGCCTGTCGAAATATGCTACTGTTTTGGTCAATGACGCAAAGCGCTTTCTTCTGGTGGTAATACGAAGCCGAGCATTCTTGCAAACCATCGAGTTTTGGTGCTCTGATCAGACATCGCTCTAGTCGACATGTCGAAGACTGTTTACCTTTTATCCGGCGGCAGCGATCTTGAACGCGCTGCCGGAACTGCCGGTTTGCTCTGCGAACTTGCTCCCGATAGTCCAGCGGTGCGAAACCGGCGGGGATGTTCGGGTCCCGGTGAATTGCTGGGCTCGCGCGATCTGGTGCTAAAGAGCGCGCATGCGCTCGTCACTAAACTGCTGCAACATGCGCCGTTGGTAGAGGGAGTTTCTCTCCTGGCTCTTTATGAGGAAAACCTTCTTGAACACGTAAGTGCGGCCTTGCAGGCTTTCAATCTTGACCGCTGGATCGCCAGCCAAGGATTCTCTCATTGTCATTTCGGTTCATATTCGCCATGGCTTGAACGCCTGAAAAACGTCCGGACGGTAACCGGATCTACCTACGAAATAGAAGCAAGCCTGCCTCCTTTCCAGTCGGACAAGTGGGGCAGGGGCCTGCAAAAACTCTGGAATTCGCGTCCAACACCGGGAGAGGTGTTCCGCAGGATCGTTCCGCTCTGGTCGCGCTACGGTGCTGCGCGAGCCTATCGCAAAACTGCCGAAGACGCTCCTCGTGGCGGAATCTGGTTTTATTCCACCGCTTATACCTTTACCAAGATCGGACTTGAATACGAAACCTATCTGCCGCAAAAACTGAACTATCTCGTTGAAGATCCCACAACCGGGGGTAAGAGACTTCGAGAATTGGGAAGGCAGAGCCACCCTTTGTATGGCTGGTCCCGACCGGCAGACGTTCCCACGCGAGCCGAAGTACGCTCCCTTGCAAAACAAACGACCGATGCAATTTCCGCAGTGCCATTGTCCGGCACGGATCACGTTCTGCGCGAGCTTCTGCTGAAAAGCGAGTTTTGGGAACTCTATCTGACCCGATGGCTGCCCTTCGCGATTTTCAACCGCAGGGCATTGCAAAGGTGGTTTGAATCCGTACGGCCAGAGATGATTTTGGTCGGTAATGCCGGTTACGAACGCGCATTGTTGCTGCACGAGGACGTTCGCCACGTTCCCACCGTCATGCTCCAGCACGGCGTGATGCACTGGGTCCTGGCGGTCATGGACGAACCGGTCGACGTTTTCCTGTTGCGCGGCCCGTTTTTCCAGCGCTCCATCAGCGAGGAACTGCGGCGCAAGACGGTAATCCTGAATTTCCCTGGCTCCGCCGGCACTACGGCGGCAGAAAAGCCATCGGGACGCACCAGCATTTTATTTATTACCGCTCCCATGGAGATAACCGAGCTTTATCACCACGAAGGCAAACGCGACATTTTGCGCTCGCTGATCCGCGTAGCGCACGACCGCCGCCGTCCGCTGATCATTCGTGTTCATCCCATGGAAAAGATCTCGAGTTACCAGCGTATGGCTGCCGAACTTCAGCAGGAACTTGGGGTCCACATCGATGTGAGCTACTCGCAAGGTCCGGGAGCGGAAGAAATCCTGTCCCGATCTTGCGTGGCGGCTCTTTATGCGTCAACGATGTTTCTTGACTGTCTGCGGCACGGGATTCCGATCGTCAGTTTTGGCTGGCACTGGTTTGCGAATCAGAAGCAATACGAGAGTGAGGAAATCTTCAATTCGGCGCGCGATCTGGTGCACCTTGAGGCACTTCTCAAGAAGGGTGTTGACGGCGATCTCCCGGTGCGCCGTTCCGGTCTGGAGCAATTTTTGGCGCATACTCGGCCGGACGAGATTGCGAATTTCTTCCGCGAGGTTTGGGATTCGAGAAAGTCTGCCTCTGTGCGCGCAAATCATTCCGTCGCATGACCGACACCAAAGTGCCTGCCAAGTTGATATCCCTCCGGAAAGAAAAGGACGCACCGGAAATGAATAAGAACTTTCTCGGATTTGAAACGGATCGTTGCTGGGATTACGAAAACGGATTCTATTTGACAAGCCATCCCAGCCGCATTGCGAAAATGCTGGCTCATTACGAGCTCTACAAATTGATTCTTCACTTGCCCGGAGCACTCGTGGAGTGCGGCGTATATAAGGGGGCGTCCTTTCTCCGGTTTGCGACATTCAGAGAGTTGCTGGAAAGCCCCTTTTCGCGCAGGATGATCGGCTTCGACGCCTTCGGTCGTTTTCCGCAAGGTGGAGAAGACGGGAAGAATACCGCGTTTATTGAGCGGTTTGCCGCCGCGGGCGGTGACGGCATCCGCCGCCAATCGTTTTTGGAGGTGCTTTCGCATAAGGGCTTTCAGAATTTTGAGCTCATTGAAGGGGATATCTGTTTGACTGTCCCAGAATATGTTGATGCTCATCCCGAACTGAAAATCGCGCTCCTGCACATCGACGTTGATGTTTACCATCCAACCCAAGTCATATTGGCGCAACTGTTCGATCGCGTAGTGCGCGGAGGACTAATCGTGCTGGACGACTACGGCACAGTCGCAGGTGAGACAACAGCCATCGATGAGTTTCTTAAGGATAGGAAGAGCGAGTTGCTGATAGAGAAACTGCCCATCTCGCATATCCCGGCTTTCATTCGAAAATGAAGCGTTGCGGTTCTTTCCGACTCAGACGCCTGTTCCCCTCGTCGCTAAATTGACGATCATTTGCTGCCACTGGGGAGCGATCCGGCTCCATTCCCAAGCCTTCGCCATCTCCGCGCCTTTTTGGCCCATTTGAGCACGCATCTTTGAATCGTGAATGAGCCTGCCTACATGCTGAGCGAATTCATCGTCGGACCATGCAACCAGACCATTCTGCTCGTGGATAACACTGGGAGCTTCGAAAAATCCATTGACGACAACCGGCAGGCCGCAGCCGGCCGCCTCCTGCGTGACTTTGGGGACGCCTTCGGAGCGAGAGGTTAGAACGAAGAAGGAAGACTTCCGGAATTCATCTGCAAGACGTTCGGGGGGCAAAGAGCCGGGGAAACTCAGATTCGTCAGGCCCGCGGTCTTAGTCTTCTCGAGAAGCAAAGGACGCATCTCACCATCGCCAAACCAGATGAACTCAGCTTCTTTATAGCGCCTCGCGAGCTCGACAAACAATTCGAGATTTTTTGAACTTTTGACTGTTCCCGCGGTAACGACCTGACAGCCGACAGGTTCCCGCCGCCCTTGGCTGTGGAAGATCTCAGTTTCTATTCCTAACGGCAGATATGAAACTTTCTTGCCATATAAGAATTCCGCAACCTTTGCCAGAAACGGACTGATGGCGATGATGTGATCCGCGTTCTCATAGATCCATCGGATCCGCGGAATCGCATGCTCAACGCCCGGTTGGGAGAAGATCGGATGGCCAAAGTGCGCGGCAAGCCTCGTCACATCGGCAGAACCTGCGAGGACACCTTCCATCGTGACAATCAGAGGTATTCCTCTGCCACAGGCGCGACGCATCTTTAGCCCAAACTCATCGGGCCACATTACCCCAGGGTAAAAAATAGCGTCGAATCTCTTCTGGTAAGAAAGTAACAGCTCGTAGGGCCAAAGATGAGAGCGCGATAATCTTAGAATCTCAATTCGATTCTTTACTGTGGATGGCAGGGGTTCGTCACTGGCGATTGCGGTCCAGCGGACGTACGGGTCGTAAAACCGGGACAGCAGCGCTTTAGCGTTTGAATTCTGGGCATTGCGATCGCTCCGGTTCATCCAGCGCGGCACAAAGATATGTAGGGAAGAGGTGCTCGATTTTTCGGGCGCGCTCCGCATTGTCGAAGGGACTTCCATCTCATCCTATCCGAATCCAACCATTTCGCAGGGACGCCAAGCAAGCGGGAGGTCTTCACTAACCAACTTCTTTCTTCTGCCGATAGGCATGCTGGAGGCCCCACATGCCGGAGCTGCGCCAAGATTTCTTTACCAAGGAATGGGTAATTATAGCTACAGAGCGGGCCAAGAGGCCCGAAGAGTTGATCACGCACCGCGAAGTGCAAGTACCGCCTGCATTCGTCGAGAGCTGCCCTTTCTGTCCTGGGAACGAGAGCAAGACTCCGCCCGAGGTGTTACGGGTGCCGGCAAAAGACGAGCAATGGAAAGTGCGCGTGATCCCCAACAAGTTCGCCGCGCTGTCGAGCGACGTTCAGCCGGCGCGGAGCCTGCAGCATCTGCGGCGTCGCATCGACGGATTCGGATTTCACGAGGTCATCGTCGATAGTCCCGATCATTCTAAATGCCTGGCGCAACTGAGCGACGAGCAGGTGGCGGGCGTCTTGAGCGCGTACAAGCAACGTTACAACGCCTTGAGTCTGGATCACCGAATCACCCACATCACCATCTTCAAGAATCACGGCGTCGATGCCGGGGCCAGCCTCCAGCACCCGCATTCGCAGCTGATCGCGACGCCGGTCATTCCGAGCCAGGTTCGGCATCGTCTGTTTGAAGCGTTGCGCCATTACGACGACGTCGGGGAGTGCATGTTCTGCCACATGATCGAACGCGAGGTCGAAGATGAGACGCGAGTTGTCCTCAAAAGCGAGCGCTTCGTCGCCATGGAAGTGTTTGCGTCGCCGACTCCCTTCGCCACCCATATTTTTCCTTTGCGTCACATGGCAACGTTTGGGGATATCTCCGAGATGGAAGTGATCGATCTCGGACGCATCCTGCGCACTCTTCTAGCCAAAATTTATGTTGGCCTCGAGAATCCGGATCTGAACTTTACCGTGCGCAGCGCTCCCGCAGAATATACGCAGGCTCGCCATTTCCACTGGTACGTGAGCGTGATTCCGCGCCTGACGCGCGTGGCGGGATTCGAACTCGGATCTGGGATGTTCATCAACACAGTTCTGCCGGAGGCAGCAGCAGATTTCCTGCGCAGAGTTTCCATTGAAAAGATCAACGCCGCGACAGCGGGACGGTGATCCCGCTGTGGGGCCGCGCCGGCGTTGTCAGCGAAGGACCTTAACATTCCTCTGAAAATGAAGCAGCCCTACGCTTCTTTCTTAATGAGCCTGGTAATCCAGATCAGAAGGACCGCTCCCAGTATTGCGACGAGAATGGTCCAGATGAAGCCGCCGCCTCCAATGCCGAGCAGCCCGATGACCCAGCCGCCGACCACCCCACCTACAATTCCCAGAAGAATATCGGCGATCATGCCATATCCGCCGCCCTTCATGATTCGTCCCGCCGCCCAGCCAGCAATCAGACCGACAACGATCCACCAGATAATCCCATGTGCCATACGATCCTCCGAACGTTGAGAGTAGGTTCCGCGAGTGGAATCGAACGAATGTGGGTCAGCGGTGATTCCGGCGTGGAAACCGCGTACCCTCTGCTAGCAACGCAGGCAGACTAGGCCCTGAGAATCGCGTTGTCAAGACAGACGCGCCCAGCGAACGGAAGTGATTTGTCACCCTCTTTTCGTAAGCGCCTCGTGAATTCGCTGGGCGACGATTGCATCTTCCCCGGGCTGCAACATCCATACTCCCACCACCAGCGTATTCGCATCGGCGGGGATGCCCTGATTCGGCTTCTGCCCGGTATTCGGATTCAATTCAATCGAGGGTGTTCCACTCCGCAACTCTTCAACGATCTGGCCGGTAGTCTTTCCGATGACCGCCGGATCAAACCGTATCAGCAGATGCGGAACATGATTCGCAATCCTCGGCACCACCGTCTCCGTTTTGACCGAAGGGATACCTTTCACCGCTGCGGCAATCAGATCGGCCCGCTTCTGATAATCGCCCTGCATCGATTCTTCCGTATGCGAGAGCACCCAATCGACGGCCGCGACCATGCCGACAATCTGTTCCTTCGCGACCTTCATCCCACGGCCAACCCCGTCTGCCGGATTATCATTCGCTTGCGCCAGGTCCGTCAGCACCTTCCGGCCAAGCAATAACCCCGCATTCTGCGGCCCACGCATCCCCTTGCCTCCGGAGAAAGCCACCAAGTCGAACCCCATGCCCGTGTACTTCCACAGATTCGAAATCGGCGGCATGTCCGCAGCCGCATCCAGATGGCATGGAATCTTGTACTCATGCGCGACGCGCAGCCACTCCTCGCGCCCAATCTGTGCAGTTCCCGCAATTCCATCTTCGTCCTCGGCGGCATTAAAAAAATTCGTCATGATCGCATTGCCGGCGGCGCACGCGCGTTTGTAGTCGTCAAGCGTCACCACCTCAGTGATGCGCGCCCCAGGCAGGTAAATCGCGCGGTCATACTCATACCGATGCGCCTGCTGCACAATCACCTGATTCTTCATCCCGTCGATTGCTTGCGGCATGTCCAGGATGGTGCAATTGTTCGCGTACTGCAGGCAGGCCGCCGTTGCCAGGGTGATCGCTCCAGAAGCTCCGGACGTCACCACCGCGCCCTCGCACCTGAGTCGCCGCGCAACATACTCACCCGCCTTCTGCTGCAAATCGCGCAACACCACCGGATGCAGCGCCGACTTCTGCACCGCCGCCAGGACCTCTGGAGGCATGCACGCCGCCGTCAGCGTCGTGTAGGTTCCCGCCGCATTGATAATCGTCCGCACGCCCAGCTTCACGTAGTAATCCTCGCCCTTTTCCGCTCCAGGGGATGTCGCTACCGATGCATGTCCCTTGGCGGAAGCAAGCAACGGCGCCAATCCCAGTCCCGCAGCCAGCGAACTGGAGAAACGAAAGAAACCGCGACGTGAAAAAAAACCTCGTGATGATTGCACGGATCCTGACATGTGATTGCTCCTTTGGCCCATGGATCGTGAAAAGATTTTCGCATGGAAAACGAGTCAAAAGAAATGCCAGAGCTCAGCACTGACGCGAATTTGCGAGCGCATGAGCTGTGCCGACGTCATCTATCTCCTTTCCATATGTCATGAGTGTTTGATGGCGGGAACATCGCGCTCGTCATCTCCGTATCATCTACGACGGAGGCGATAATGAGAAAAAGAGCCGGCTGTGCGTTTTGTGCGCTTCTATTGGCGTTCCTGGGGACGATGGCCTTTGCTCAGGTCAGGTCCAGGAACCCGAACGAATCTGGGCCTGCATCGGTCCAGGCCACAAAAGCTTCGAACGAGAAAGACCCGAAAGATATGTCCCGGGCCGAGCTGACGGCGACCGTGAAGCGGCTCGACGCGGATCTGTTCGCCGCCTACAACCACTGCGATCTGGAAAAGTTCGGTTCGTTCTTCCCCGAACATCTCGAGTTCTACCATGACCAGACCGGCGGCGGTCCGATGACGCGTGAGCAACTCGTGGCGGCCATCAAGCAGAACATCTGTGGCAAGGTGCACCGCGAACTGGTGAGCGTTGAGGTATATCCGATGAAGAACTACGGTGCGCTTGAGACGGGTGTGCACCGCTTCAGCCACCCCGGAATCGACAACGACCAGGGCGACGCCAGGTTCGTGCAACTGTGGAAGTACGACGCCGGACGCTGGTGGCTGACCGTGGTGATTAGCTACGACCACAACATACCAGTGAATCCAAAGCGCTGAGAATTAGCACTGGGCGTTCCCCATAGACAATCCAGCTTGCCATCGGGAGCGTGCAAGCCTGTTTATTCGGGTTTGCGTGCCGTGGCCCTGATCTTTGGGAAATAGAGCCAGAGATGGCCGTCGTTGTCGTCCTCGCCGAACACGATTTCACCATCGCGGCCAATGACGGCAGCGCCGAACTGGTAGCCGTAGCGGCGTTTCTCAAAAATGGAAGCGGCAACTCCAAGATTGCTGACCTGGCCCGAGATCGTGTCGCAGCAAAAGAGATTGGCCATCTCCGCTCCGCAGAATCCAAAGAGCCGGCCATCTTCAGTCATCGCCATCGGTCCAAGCGGTGCAAGATGCGCCTTACCGAGCGAGCGGAAACCTTTGTTCCCGTCGAAAGAAAAAATCTTTCCCGATGCATCCGCCGTGACGAGTTGATCAAAATCAGTGCCACGAGCCCATCGCAGCGGCCCGCTCCAATCGCCCTTGGGCAAATCGACCGCCGACCGGCGGATTTTCCCAGAAGCCGGATCGAAATGCCAGAGTCGCGCACCCTCGTCCTGTCCGAACACTCCGGAATTGCTTACCGCGACATGACCTCGGCCGGGCACCTCGCCGATCACGCTGATCTTTCCGGACTCGGCATCCATCGTGAATAGATGATTGGTGGTAGTGCCAATTACGGTACTCCGCGAGGCGTCGCAGATGGCGTGAACCACTGGCTCGCTCGCAACGCATTCCCCGAGATCCTGGAGAGCCGAAGCACTGAGACCCCACTCCTGGATCCAGTCTTGCGCGAGATCGATCTGCGGTATGAAAATCGCGCGACCACCGCGCTCTCCGTTAACAAATGCCACAGAGCGCGATTTGATACAGCAGACAGCGACTGAGCTCGTGCCCCCGGCCACGATGCCGATGTCCAGGACGACGCCGGTGAGGTCGTGGAAGCGCGCGGCAAAAAGATGTGCGCGGCGCCCGCTGGTTCCGCCATAGACCTGTCCTTCAGCATCGATATCGAGCGCGGTGATTCGGCACTCGTCGTGGGTAATCGGAGTCGTCATGCCGGGCAGGCACGTCGGGAATGCAACCATCGTGCCCTCGCGCACAAACTGATGTGCAAGCGCCTGCTCATACGCTTTAATCGCTGGCGAATTAGGATCGAATCGGCCTTTTGTCTCCATGATCGTCTCCTTTAGCCCCACATCCGGATGGGAAGGTGCGCGTTTGGTCTTTTACGCTCAGCCGGCATGGACACTTTGAAAATACCCGAAGGACGATTGCCGACGTGGCCAAAGAACAGGTCTCCGTTGTGGTCCACCGCTCCGCGAGACACATAATTCGCGACGCCGGTGGGATGCTTGAGCTGAGTAACTTCCTCGCGTTGCAGTGTCTGCGGATCCAGCCGCCAAACTATTCCTTGCAGCTGCTTGCCGGTACCCGGCATGGGGTTATATTTCGGATCGCGCCACCGCGAAGCCACGTAGTAAAGT
>DATJOA010000073.1:0-4152 GCA_035507635.1 Candidatus Acidiferrales bacterium | reverse complement strand
CGAACGTGTCATTGGCAGGATTGGCTGCGGAAATGAAGGACAAGTGGGTCTCCGGTGTGGCGAGTGCAACGTACGATGTGACCGGACCGTGCCCCTCTGAATTCTGGCAATCGGCGGAAGGAACCTTGCAAGTCGAAATGCACAATGGCTCCTTCCCTCACCTTTCCGTCGGTGAGGGGGCCGATCCTCTTCGCGTGACGCTCCTGAGTGGCGAAGCCGATTTGCACGCGGGCAAAATCGAGATCAAACACGCCAAGCTCGATTCTCCGGACGCGAAATATGAAATGAGCGGATCGGCCACTCTGAAGAAAGATGTCGACCTCAAGCTGAGCAGCATGAGCGGAGCACCCGCAGGTTACGCAATCACCGGCCCGCTGAATGCTCCACGCGTGGCGCCTCTCTCAAGAGTCGAGCAGGCGCGGCTGAAGTCTTCCCCTCCAAAATAGTCTTACGGCTGATACGCCGGACCGCGCAAAACCTTTCCCGGTAGCGCTCCCGTCATCTTGCCCTGATCAATCACTGGCACGCCATTTACCAGCACATATTCCATCCCGACCGACAGCTGGTTCGGGTTGTCAAAGGTCGCTAAATCGCGAACCATGGCAGGATCGAATACGACCACGTCAGCCCACATCCCCGCCTTGAGCACTCCGCGGTCGGTCAGCCGCATCCGCTGCGCAGGAAGAGCCGAGAACTTGCGGATCGCGTCTTCCAGAGTAAGAGCCTTGTCTTCGCGAACATATTTTCTGAGAATGCGCGGGAAGGTTCCGTACGCGCGTGGATGGGGATGCGCTTGCCCCAGAATGCCCTCTGGCGAAGTGCCTTCTGAGTCGTTATCGACCGACACCCAAGGCTGCTGCAAGGCGAGAGTCACATCGGGCTGCGACATGCCGAACACTGCCACTTCGGTCGAGGGGTCTTGGATCAGGAAATCGCACAGAGCATCGATCGGATCTTCCTTCCAGAGTTTTGCAACCTCTGAGAGGCGTTTTCCCTGCAGCGGCAGCAATTTTGGATTCTCGACCGCGCCGATCATGATCGCGTCCGGTCCGGGAATCTCCTGCCATTCGTTATCCCAATCACGCGAGGGCGTGAGCAAGTCTTTCCGAATGCGGGCGCGAGTCGCGGGATCTTTCAGACGTTCCACGAGCTTCGTCGTTCCACCGTCATGAGCCCACGCGGGAATGAACGCCGAGAAATCGTTGAACCAAGCCGTATAGGCATAGGTGTCTGCAGAGACGTCGTTCCCTGCAGCGCGAGCGGCATTTACCTTTGCAATCAACTGGGGCATTCGTCCCCAGTTATCTTTCCCGGCAACTTTGAAATGCCATATTTCGACCGGAATGTGCGCCTCCCGCCCGATCCGGAGCGCTTCATCCACTGATTCCAGAACAGAATCGCTCTCGTTCCGCATGTGGGTCGCGTATATACCTCCGAGCTTGCCTGCTACGCTCGCAAGAGCAATCAACTCGTCAGTCTTGGCATAGGGCGCTGGAGCATATTCCAGCGACGTCGAGACTCCAACCGCGCCGTCTTTCATCCCCTGCTCGACAAGAGCCTTCATCTCATCAAGCTGCCCCGGAGTGGGTTGAACATCGTTATCGCCCAGAACCATGCGGCGAACCTGCGTCGCGCCAACGTAGCTCGCCAGATTGATCCCCATCCCCTGTTTTTCGAGGCGCGCGAAATATTGCCGGAAGGTACGCCAGTCTGGATCGATTTTGTAATGATCGTAGTCGCTTCGTTCCGATTGGATAATGGCATCATTCAACGGCGCAGCAGAACCGCCTTCCCCAGTAATCTCAGATGTGATCCCCTGGAATATCTTCGACGGCAAGCGCGGGTCGACCAAAATCGTCAACTCCGATTGCCCGAGCATATCGATGAAGCCCGGAGCGACCACTTTTCCGCCGGCGTCGATGGTGCGCCTGCGGGCGGCGCCCGAGAGATTTCCGATGGCCGCGATCTTCCCGTCACGAATGCCGACATCTCCGGAATACCACGGAGAGCCCGTGCCATCGATAATGTGGCCGTTCGTGATCACGACCTCGAACGGCGGTGTGGACTGGGAACCGGCCAATGCAACCAAAACGGCCAATAAGAACAGAACATAAATTGTTGGTTTCACCAGAGTTCTCCATTTTCATTCTTTATACTCACCTCTAGGTCAGCGGGCGAAGACTCCCGCTGGACAGCCTGCCAGACTTCGCCGGAGTTGCGGCTGCGATTGCGCCCAAAAGAATCCAGATTGCCAGTGCAATCCATTCATACACGCTGAAATGCCCCGGCACGAGCGGCACTACCTTCATCAGCGCCATCGCAATGGCAACGGCCAATCCTAACGCCGCGACCGCCCTCTCTAACGCCGACAACTTGATCACCTCGGGACGAAGGCGTGCAAGCGCAAGAGCCGCCGCACAGGCCGCAGCCCATCCAATCGCACAAGCCACCGACCCCACCTCCGTGATGGGAACGAGAATCGCGTCTCCCAGCAGCATGCAGAGTGCGGTCGCTATGCCGACGCATAAGACCGAAACCGAAGGGGTCTGATAGCGCCGATGGATCGCTCCCACCCGAGGGTTGACCATTCCGCGGCGGCCAAGTGCGAAGAGCAAGCGGCTGGCCGCGACAAAATTTCCATTGAAGCACTTGAACAGCGACAGCAGCGCCGCAGCCAGGATGATATTCACGATCCAGCGCGATCCGACCGCCTGCTGAAACGCAACCGCCGTCATGAACTTTTCGCCGATCAGCCGATGCCACGGAGCAACGAACGCCACCGCGGCAACGATGCTCGCATAAAACAATATGCCGATGAAAATTGCCATCCAGATCGCTCGCAGAAATCCGCGCGCGCGGAATTCGGGACTCGCCTCCTCCGCCGCCTTGCCGACCGACTCGAATCCGGTCATGAAGTAAGGTACGATCTGGATCACGAGCAAAATGGAAACCAGTGGCGTGTGCGTAAATAGCGGTGGAAAATTGACCGTAGACCCCCGGCTCACGCCCAGGCCCACAAAGACTACAAACAGTCCGAGCGTGCCAAAACTGGTCCAGTTCTGAAAGGTTGCGCTGAGGCGAACACCGCGATAATTCAAGATCGTAAGCAGCGCTGTGAGGCCCAAGCCAACAGCAAGATGCGGAAGAAAGACCGGGCGTCCCGCAACTTTGTAGAGCGGCATCGTATCGAACCCGGGCAGGATATAGGCAGCGATGCGGCCAACTGCGACCGCCTCCCATGGGCACACGATGAAGTAGGCGAGCGTCATCATCCATCCCGTGGCATAGCTCATGGTCCGCGGAAAAACTGCAGCCGTGTAAGCGATTTCGCCCGCCGCATCGGGCATGGCAATCACGAGTTTGCCGTAGACCCACCCGATCGGAAGCAGAAGCGCTCCGCCGATGACGAATCCGAGAAGGGTGCCCAACCCGCCCCCGCGCAGAAGCCAGTCGTCCATCACGACGAGCCACCCGACGCCAACCATGGTGCCCCATCCTAATGTGAAGTAGTCGGCAGCGCGCAGTTTGCGGGCGAGGGTGTTCACGAGGTCCCGTTGGCGGAGTGGCGCGAATTATAAAGCATTTCCGGTGTGCTATGTTTGGGTGCTGGTCTATGGTTGGCTCATTGTGAGCTTCTTCGCATTCCGTAAAGAGATAATCCATGCCTCGATATGAATATCGCGACCTCACCCCCACCTCATCCGCCGAGAAGGACTTTGTGCAATGGATCGACAAACTCGATCAGGAGTTTATGAATCGCGATCCGGAGCATCGCAGCAATGTGGTGCGCGATGCCTTGCATCAGCTCTACCTCGGCCGTCCGTACGCCGCGCCGGGCGGTGGATTGGCAGAGCGAGTGACAATGCATTCGTTTGACCCGCGCAATACAACGCTTGAACCCGAATATTACGGCGATGTCGACGCGGTCAAATATACCGAGCGCAAGCCGCTGATCTGGTTCTGGATGATGTTCGACCGTTCGCCAGCCGGATTGAATCACTGGCTTGGATATCGTCTTCGCGCTATGCTGGCCCGCCATATCTTCAAGCATTGCGGAAAGAACGTAAAAATCTTTCACGGCGTGGAATTCTCCTTCGGCTACAACCTCACCGTCGAAGACAATTGCACCATCCACAAGTATGTTCTGCTCGA
>DATJOA010000072.1:0-26483 GCA_035507635.1 Candidatus Acidiferrales bacterium | reverse complement strand
GGATAAACGCGTTGGGGAGGCGGTCTACGGCGGCCGACATAATTTCCGATTGTAGATTGGCGAAGAGAGATTTGCGAGAGCACGGCGATTCGTCTTCACTCTTTTGATTTAGAATCCCTTTTTCGTTTGAATGAGGAGTCTCATGCAGCTAAAGTCAATCATCCACGCACTCGTAATCGGTGTTGTGTTTGCCCTCTTTATCGCTCCATGCGCGGAGTCGTCTAGTCTGAAGGTAAAAACCCGCGCTGGCATGGTTGAGGGCAAAGACGAAGGAAGTGTCCATGCGTTTCTCGGCATTCCATACGCCGAGCCGCCCGTTCGCAAGTTGCGTTGGAGGGCGCCCGTGCCGGCCGAGAAATGGTCGGGAATCCGCAAGGCTACGGATTTCGGCTCGCACTGCTTGCAGGGACGAGTTTATGGCGATATGAACTTCCGGGATTCCGGCGGCAGTGAAGATTGTCTGACGCTGAATATATGGGTTCCCGCGAATACTTCGTCAAAGAAGTTACCGGTGATGGTGTGGATCTACGGCGGGGGATTTGTCGCGGGCACTACGTCGGAAGCACGCCAAGACGGCACGCACCTCGCCCAGCGCGGCGTCATCGTGGTGTCGATGAACTACCGCCTCGGCGTCTTTGGCTTCTTTGTGCATCCGGAATTAGCGAAGGAATCCGGACACAATTCCGCTGGGAACTACGGCCTGCTCGATCAATTGCTGGCACTGCATTGGGTGCATGAAAACATCTCCGCGTTCGAAGGGGATCCCGACAACGTGACCATCTTCGGCGAAAGCGCCGGATCTTTTTCTGTCAGCGCGCAAATGGCGTCTCCCCTGGCGAAAGGACTGTTCCAGAGAGCGATCGGCGAAAGCGGCGCCGCATTTCACAGCGGCGGCCTCAGCTTCGAACCACTATCCGAGCGGGAAGAAAAAGATGTGAAGGTGATGAAGGAAAAACTCGGAGTGTCAGGTTTAGCCGAACTTCGTGCTTTGCCAGCCGACAAGATTCTCGAACCCTTTAGTCCTCCAAAGTCGCCCGGATTCGATTTCGGTCCCGATATTGACGGATATTTTCTCCCCGAGTCCGTGCCTGCCATTTTTGCCGCCGGGAAGCAGAATGACGTCGCCCTGCTCGCTGGATGGAATCACGATGAAGGCAGTTTCGAAGTAGCTTTTTCTCCCCAGAAACCGGCAGCTGAATCCATGCAGGCTAACGCCGAAAAAGAGTTCGGCGACAAAGCGCCAGAATTTTTGCGTCTTTACCCGACGAAAACACCCGAGCAGACCACTCGCTCGGCGCTGGATTTCGCGAGTGACCAATTCATCGCATTTTCCACGTGGGATTGGATCGAATCACAGAGTAAGACCGGTAAGCAGCCGATTTATCGCTATCGCTTCGACATGGCCCCGTTTCCTAAGAATCCAAACGCTCCCAGGCTCGGGGCGTACCATTCAGCCGAGATCGAGTATGTCTTCGGACAACTCGACTCAAAGACCGATGTCATCTGGAGCGATTCCGATCGCCGCGTCAGCGAGATGATGCAGGAGTATTGGTCGAACTTCGCGAAGACTGGAAATCCCAATGGACCCGGGCTGCCAAATTGGCCCCTTTACAACGCGACAGACGGCTGGCCGGTCATGTTCCTGACCGCCGAGCCCTCAGCTCATAAAGACGAACTGCGCGATCGATACTTATTTCTGGAGACGCAGTGGGCCAAGTAGAAGAGCCCTGAGATCGTAAAAGCACCTCGGGACCAGCCGAGCCTTGGATATGTGCCGAAGCTACTTCCGCGCGAACTCACTCCGATGCCGGCTGTAGAAGATGTAAATCATCAGCCCGAGCACCAGCCAGACCACGAACCGAATCCACGTGATAACCAGAAGTCCAGCCATAAGCCCCACGCAAAGAATGATTGAAATCAACGGGAACCATGGCACGAAAGGAACACGAAACACGCGTTTCCGGTCGGGCTGCGTGCGGCGCAAAATTATCACACCGAGAGACACAAGAGCGAAGGCAAACAACGTTCCGATATTCGAAAGATCCGCAGCTTCGCTGACGGCAAAGATTCCCGACGGTATTCCCACCGCTAATCCTGCAATCCAGGTCGACCAGTGCGGTGTCTGGAACTTCTTGTGAACGGCTGAAAAAATCTTCGGAAACAGTCCATCGCGCGACATCGCATACCAGATTCGCGCCTGTCCATATTGGAAGACCAGCAACGAGGAGATCATTCCTGTGAGCGCCCCCACTACGATGACCGACCGCGACCAGCGGTTTGCTCCCAACATCTTCAGCGCATAAGCGACCGGCGCCTGGGCTGCCTCGCCCGATACAAATGTCTGGTACTTCATCATGCCGAGCAGCACAACCGAGACACCCACGTAAAGAATGGTGCAAACAATCAGTGACGCGATGATGCCAAACGGCAGATCGCGCTGCGGATCGCGGCATTCCTCTGCCGCTGTTGAGACAGAATCGAACCCGATGTAAGTAAAGAAGACAATCGCGCCGCCGGTCACAATCCCACCGAATCCCGACGGGGCAAACGGCTTCCAGTTCGAAGGATTCACCAGGGCCCCGCCCACCATCAGGAACACCAGGATCGCCCCGATTTTGATCACGACCATAATGTTATTGGCTTCCGCCGATTCCTTGATTCCACGCACCAGCAGCACGGTGAGAATGAAAATGATCAGAAATGCGGGAACGTTGAAATAAGCGCCGGTCCAGTGTCCGGAATCCCAGACCGGAGTCGACCATTTGTCGGGCAAGTTTATGTTGAAAGCCGCGAGTTGTGCCTTGGCATATGCGCTGAACCCAATCGCCACGACCACGTTGCTTACGACATACTCCAAGATCAGGTCCCAACCGATGATCCAGGCGAAGATCTCGCCCAGCGTGGCGTACGAATATGTATAGGCGCTGCCGGCAATCGGGATCATCGACGCCAGTTCCGCGTAGCACAGCCCCGCAAAGCTGCAAGCGACAGCTACGAGAAGGAATGAAATCGCGATCGATGGCCCGGCCGGTGGCCGCCCGTGCATAAGCAGGCTTGCCGTGCCGCCGCCCCGCAGAAAATTAACTATGACATCGAGAACCTGCGCGTGCACGATCGACGGCACCTGGAAATACTCGCCCGCTGCAGCTGTTCCCGTCAGAATGAAGATCCCCGAGCCGATGACGGCTCCAATCCCCAGTGCCGTCAGCGACCACGGCCCCAGGGTTTTCTGCAGACGATGTCCGGGAGTCTCTGATTCCGAGATCAGCTTGTCGATCGACTTGCAGCAGAAGATCTGCTTCTCGGAAGTGCGCACAACTTGATTGCATGGAGGCTCGTTCGTTGTCGGTTGTGCCAAAGTGTCCGGTTCTCCTCGACGGAGGAATTTAGTCCGGCATCCATCGATCAGCTTGGCTTGAGCCATCAACAGCTCATCCGAATGCCGATCGCTGGATGCCGGCTTGACTCAGCGCTTCGCTTGACCGCGCGCCAACTTCTTTACTTTCGGCTTCTTTGATCCCCGTGGATAGTCGCGCCCCTTCAGCGGCTTCTCCGCTTTGCGTTTCTTGCGCGCCGTGCGTTTTGCCTTTTTCCGATCTTCCCTGCTCAACTGTGATGTGTTTGCCATGAATGTATCTATCTGTCCTTCACTGTAGTTTTGTTCAGATTCAGAATTGCGGAGATCGATTGCTCGATCGCCAGCATTCTAAGCCATCGCTCCACGCGCTTTCTTCACTCCTCCGAATAACGCGCGCGCCCTGTGCAACCTTAAACTCGATGTACGGTCAGGTTTTAGAATTCGCCAGCTCCACGAATGACTCAGCTGCTCCTTATTCACTTTTGCACTCTCGCGCAGCATGTCTATCCACACGCTGGGCGAATGACTGCTTTGTCTAAGGCTGAGCTAGAGATCTAGGCTTGTTCGAGCTGGGCGTATTTCTCCACCAGCTTCTTTAAACCGAAGCGTGGAAATTGTACCGTAATCTTGGCTTCTTCGCCTTCCCCTTCGCGTTGGTAGACCGTTCCCTCCCCGTATTTCGGATGCCGCACTCTCTGTCCGGGTCGGAATCCGCGCTTGCCTGTAGGCTCCTCGACAGGAGCCCTGGTAGCCGTAAATTTCTTCCCCCGGCTGGCGAAGAACTCGGCGATATTCTCAATGGAGTTGTATGCCTTGGCCGCGACCGCTTGCTTTGTTCTGCGGGTGTCTGCAGGGGAATGATCCCGGTGCCACGAAGCGCTCTGATCTTCATCCTCATACGAAAAATGAGATCTCTCGGAATCGTACGCAGGTCGGCCGCGTTCCATGGAGCGACCGAGGATTCCGGTTTCCGCGCGGGCGCCACGAGTTCCCAGTCCTTCGATAAGCGATGCCGGCACTTCCTCCAGGAATCGCGATGGCACGCTCGCCTCGGGCATATCTGTCCCGTAGCGCCGCCGATAGACGGCCCGCGTCAGGATTAATTGGTCCATCGCGCGAGTCATGCCGACGTAGCAAAGCCGCCGCTCTTCTTCGACATCCTCAGGAACCAACATGGTCCGCGAATGAGGAAAAAGACCCTCTTCCAGCCCGCTGAGAAAGACAAGTGGAAACTCCAGTCCCTTCGCGGCATGCAGGCTCATGAGAGTGATCTGCGCCCGCTCGTCGTAGTCGTCGGCATCGGCAATCAAAGCTGCGTGGTCGAGGAACTCGTCCAGAGTCTCCGCCCGATCCTTGGAATCCATCGCAGCGTTCACCAATTCTCGAAGATTCTCAATCCGCGAATACGCCTCGGGAGTATCTTCTTCCTCCAGAACCTTGATGTATCGCGTTCGATCTATGAGGAACTTGAGGACATCTGCGGTGCTCACGGTTGGCGCAGGAAACGCACTCTCATCCTCATTATTCGAGCCAGGAATCGAATCGTCGATCGCAGGCTTTCCCCGGGATTTCAGGTTCGCGGTCACTTCCTCCGATGCGGTTGCTCCGAAATCAAACGAGAAGTTCCCAAACTCTTCCGGATTGAACGCGGTATCATCGGCGAGCGCGGATGCAAGCCCTTCTTCGGGAACATCGGTGGTCTGGTCCGCCTGTACGGGTTTTTCTGTGCTCTGCCCTAACTGCTCAGCAAACGTTCCAGCGAGCATCGCCCGGCCGTCCTCGATCAGCTGCCGGAAATTATTTAGCGACGTCACGGCTCGTGCGGGAAGCAGCTGTCGCTTGATCGCCTCGCCGATCGCGCCCCACAGCGACAGCCCAGTTTCAAGTGCGAGCCGCTCCAGCGTGTCAATCGTCCCCTTGCCAATCCCGCGTGCCGGAGTATTGATAACACGCAACAGCGAGATGGAGTCGTCCGGATTCTGGATAACTTTGAGGTACGAGATCATATCTTTGATCTCGGCCCGCTCATAGAAGGAAAATCCACCGACCACGTGGTACTTCAGCCCGTAGCGGCGCATCGCCTCTTCAAACAACCGCGACTGCGAATTCGTTCGATAAAGTACCGCCGCTCTCGGAGTCTCGCCGCGCTCCACCGCCTCTCGCAGGTAACGTGCAATCCAGTCGGCCGCGAAGAGGGCCTCATTCTCTCCATCGGGAGCTTCGTAGTACCCGAGTTTGGTCCCGCCCTGCCGCGAAGTCCAAAGGTTCTTGCCCTTGCGGCGCACATTGTTCGCCACCACGGCCGACGCCGCCTGCAAAATGTTCTGTGTCGATCGGTAATTCTGCTCGAGGCGGATGATCTTTGCCTCAGGAAAATCCTGCTCAAATTCCAAGATGTTACGGATATCGGCTCCGCGCCAGGAGTAGATCGACTGGTCTTCGTCTCCCACCGCGCACACGTTATGCCGCTCGCCCGCCAGCATGCGCATCAGTTCGTACTGCGGACGATTCGTGTCCTGATACTCATCAATCAGCAGATATTGAAACCGCCGATTGTAGTATCCGCGGACTTGGGAGGCCGACTTGAGCAGCCGCACAGCCTCAAGCAGTAGATCGTCGAAATCCAGTGCATTCGCCTTGCGGAGTTCTTTCCTGTATTCCTCGTACAGGTGCGCGATCTTCTCCGTTTTCGGGTCCGCCGATTGCAGATACAGCTCCTGCGGATCGAGCATGTGATTCTTAGCCCATGAGATTCTGCCCAGTACCGTCCGCGGCGTCAGTTGCTTGTCATCGAGTCCAAACCGCTTTATCAGCGACTTCACAACCGATTGCTGATCTCCTTCGTCGTAAATGACAAAATTCTTTGTGTGTCCGATCGGCGGCTGTCCGGGAACTGTCGATGGAATCCGCAGCGCTTCGATATCGCGCCGCAACATCCGCACACAGAAAGAATGGAATGTAGAGATAACCGGCTTGGCAATGCTCAGTCCGCCCACCAACTTCTCCACCCGCTCGCCCATCTCGGCAGCCGCTTTGTTGGTGAAGGTCATCGCAAGAATCGACTCCGGCATCACCCCTTTGTGCTCGATGAGATAAGCGATTCGATAGGTGATGACGCGGGTCTTCCCGCTGCCGGCGCCGGCCAGAATCAACACCGGTCCTTCGGTAGTTTCGACAGCTTCGCGCTGTTGCGGATTCAATTGATCAAGAAAAGACAATACGAAAACACTCCGGAAGAAATCATCTAATTTTACAGGTTTCGGGGAAGAGGCGAGATTCGCAGGGTCCTTCAGCAATTCAGAATTGAGTGTGGTAACGCCCGTCGATCGAAATCCCCCCGATCTGGTCTCGTTGGACGGTAACTGACCATTGCTTGTTTATTCGATAGTCCCCTTGCACGATTTCGCTGCCTGGTTCTGTCACATCCGTCGAGAATGAGAACAAGAAGTTTTTCGACACGCGTTGTTGGATGGTGACTCGAGCTGAAGGATTCTGATTGCCTCCCAGCGTAGGATCGATTTGCAGGCTGGAGATTCCGGCAAGCTTCTGGATGCTGCCGGTGAGCTGACTTGCGACCTGTGACGCAATCATGGAATCAGTGCTTTGACTAGCCGCGGCCTGCTCCTCGGTAGTTTGGCCTCGCGCGATCAGATTGATGATATCGGCCGTCGCCAGGGACGGATCCGACGCGTACGACGTTGTGAGCTTGTTCAGCGGGCCACGCAAAGTGAGAGTCAGGTTGTACTGCTCAATCAGCGTGGTGACTGTCACATTCAAGACGGGTTGCGTCTCGTTCGGATTATCGAAGGTGATGACTCCGCGCTGCAGTTGATAGCGAACGTTGCGGTAAAACAATTCTCCCGACGTGAATGTTGCGCGTCCCGTAATCACGGGATTTCCAGCGGTTCCCCCCACCTGCAACGCGACTTGCCCTGCAATGCTGACTTGCGAACTGACCGCACTCAGGTTCTGCTGCGACTGCAACCGGATCGCGAGCTTGACGGTGTCTGCGAAGCCAGGCTGTGACAAGATGGCTCCTGTGTCGAATTGCCCAGCGAACGTGGATAAGTCGAAATCGGGAGTAAATGACATGCTGTTGATGAGAACGCGGCCGCTCAGTAACGAGGACTGCATTGTTCCGTTAAATGTTAGATTCGCATCGAGCGAAGATCTCAATCCGGCTGGATACAAAAGGCGCATCGATCGTCCTTGCATCGTCAGATTGAATTGCAGTTTCGGCCGATAGGTCACCGATCCTCCGAGGGACACGGGGCCGCCCCCCACTTGGGCGGTCATATTCGCAATCTGCAAGTGATCGTTTGCGATATCCACTGTCCCATTTAATTTTTCGACCCCGATCGGAGCTTCTTCTGTGGTCATCGCGACATCCTCTAGTTGCAGGCGGCCTTTGATGGCCATCCCCTCCGAGCGAACATCGACTGCGACTACGCCCGAACTTTGCAGGGTGGGGTCTAATATCTGAAGAACGCGAGCGTCAATTTTGCCCTGGGCAGTAAACGTTGGCGACGAAGGTCCGTCGACTGGTATTCGTCCTTGCGCATGCAGAGAAGTATCTGTGCCGAGAATCTCCGCTGGCTGAAGCGTCAGAACGGAATTCGCATAATCCAGCCGCAGCGGTTGGGAGATTCCCAGATTCAGAGACTGATAGCTGGCCCTCAGTACGGGCAAAGTCAAGTGCGCCTCGATCTTCGATTTCTCCTTCAGCGGACCATGGAGAGTCGCATGAACCTCGCCTTGCCCTTGAAATCCTTCCGGAATACCGGGACTATACGCTGCCAACAATGAACTAAGCGGAATCGTGCCCGTATCTACAACCGCATTAGCCTCGTAGTCACCGGTTAGACTCAGGCTGGCCTGGGCGTGAATGGGAGCCTCTGCGACCCGCGAAGACAGGTTTAGTTCTGCGCGATCTTGTTCGACCCGAATCTCGGCATCGAAGGCAGAAATTACAGTTCGACGAATCTCGACGCGCGGCAACTGCACCGACGCGGTCAACTCGGGATTGTCGAGGGTGCCCCGTCCACTCGCGGTAAGTTTCATAGTGCCAGTGAGTCCAAGATCCCTTTCCTGGACTGTCCGCAGCTTCTCGAGAACAAGCGATGGAGCAACGATCCCCAGCGAGTATGCTTTCGTCTTCGGAGTGTAGGAAACATCTCCAGTAACCGTTCCCGCGTCGGACGATATGTGCAAAGTTGACTGAATCGAACCGTTCTCCGCGTGGAAATCTGCAGACGCGCTCCGGAGGGGCTCGCCGTGGACCTCTGCTTTTGCGATTTGGAGCGTTCCCGACCCGGACGGCTGGAGTTGCGACCCTCGCATCGTCACGTTGGCGGAAAGATCTCCGCGAATCGGGTAATGCCGTCTGGCCAAGGCTTCCAGATCCGTCACTTGGAGTTTCTGGACCTCAAGGTGCGCCCGGATCGGGCTCACATCCCGATAACTCCAATTGTGCAATCCCACGCTGGCCTCAAGAGTCGCGCGACCCTGGTGCGCGTTAATCAGCGTTGCATGTTCAATCGTTATCTTCGACGAGCTTGCCTGCACGGTCAGCTTCGCGGATTTCCATTCGCTACTTTCAATCGCAAGATTTTCGGCATCCACTTGCGCCGTAATCGACGGATTCCTTACGGCGCCTTGCACGACGGCATTGACGTTGGCAGAGCCAGATATAGCGGGAAGCGGCTGCTGTGCCTGCAGGAAGGAAGATGCCAGCGAAGTAAGATGATGTAGGTCGTCGGCAACGATCGCCACGCGCAACCTGGAATTCTTGCTGATGGTTCCTTGCGCGATGAGACTTGCTGAAGGAATCTTCAAAACGGTATCCCGTAATGAAACACTTTGCCGGGGGCCATCGTAGGAAACGTGAATCGCGCCGCTCACCGGGACTTCCTCTGTAGAACCGGCGACTGGACTTCCTGCAACGCCGTTCACTATAAGGTCCGACGTGGCTCGTAGGTCGATGAGTTTACCGGTCCAACTAGCTTCGATTGTCCCGCCAACCGTTCCAGAAACGGAAACTGGCCTGGCTTGCCGACCGACTATGCGTTGCAAATCACATAGCGATAATCGAGACAACGATGCCCGAACCGACGAATTGGGGCTGGCATCCACGTGATTCATTGCGGCTTCGGCCATAATGCGTCCGCCCATCGAGTCCACGCTAAAGTTCCGCAGCTGCAAATCGCCCCCGGCAAGACGGTACGTCCCCTGCAATCTCGCCAGATCAAGTCTTCTTCCGGATGCCGTCGCCGCTAGAACCCCACTCTTCAGCTGGCCGTCGACAGAGATATCCCTCAGTAAAGGGTCATCCCCTAGGCGCTGATAATGAAGGTGGCCCACAAGAGATACGTCCCCCGCCGGCCGTAGATCGCCGGCAAACTGCCCGAAATCCTGCGTATGAAGCAGGATGCGATACTGACCATCCGCAATTGGATTTGAGTAGTTCGATATTTGTCCCTCCACAAGCAAGCTCGAGGATCCGATCTTTAAAACCGCCTGACGTATCTGTGTTTGCTCGGGAGTGGCCGTGAACTTCAAATTCAAGTCATGGGGAAGCGGAGAATACTCTGCATAGCGAACGTTGCCATTCTTGTACGAAAGGCTTCCTGCATAATGCTTCGCTGAGGCGCCAGAATGAATCTCAATACCGAGATCGTATAAATCCGCCGCAACCGGAATGTTTTGGTCGTTGTAAAACACTTCGCCGTTTACAAGTCGGGCATGCTCAATTCCCAAATCGAAAATATCGGGATGCGCGCTCGATGCTTGTCGCGGAGTCGCAGGTAAATTGCTTTTACCATCTCGGCTGACCTCAACATGCGCCACAGGATTCAAAAGGAGCAATTCGCGGAGTGCCAGTTGATGATTCAGTATCGAAAGTATTTTCAGCCGGACGGTCAGGCGATCGGCGTGCAGTAGCGGCGGCCGCGCTGGCGCCTCGGTACCATGTACCGTTATGTCGTATAGTTTGACGGTCAGCGTCCACAAATCGACCTTCACGGCTCCAATTTCAGTTCGAGCCCCAGTCGCACGATATGCTTCAGCCGCAATCTTGCCGATTGCGAACCTTTGGAAGCTGCCACTCTTCAGATAAAAATCTCCGCCTATTGCCGCGACGACCAGCAGTATCGCGAGCCCCGCGAAGATCGACGCGATGATTCGTTTCCATCTCATATCGCTCAGAACGCTTGCCCAATCGTGATGTAGTACTGCGTCGGATTGATTCCCGGGACTGGATTCAAGTTGTGTCCAATGTCAATCCGTATCGGACCAATCGGAGTGGCGTAGCGCAGACCGAATCCGATCGTATTGGTGTAATTGTTTACAAAATTATTGAAGTTGATCGCGCTGTATACGTTTCCACCATCATAGAAAACAACTCCACCCAGCGCTTTATTGATGTGAAGCGGAAACCGCACCTCGGAATTCAAGATAAACAATTGCTTCCCGCCCACCGGCACAGTCACGTTTACGCATCCCGACTGCCCTTGCAGGACATCGCAGAACGGCACCAGGCGTTGCGGGCCTGCTTCATCGATCGGGAAACTCCGCAGCGTCGTACCGCCTCCTGAGAAAAAAAGTTGACTGGTCGGAACAAAGCTGCTGGCAAACGGACTAGCCAGGCCAACCCGGATGCTGTTAGCGAGAACAATGGAATGAACCGGCTTGTAGAACGCGTACTGCGTGAAGATCCTCGCGAAGTTGGCGCTCGATCCCAACGCAGTCGGCGTGATACCCAAATCAACCGTCGCGAAGACTCCATGGTGGGCATCCAGAGGATGGTCTCTTGTGTCCTTTATAAGGGACGCTGACAGGGTCGAGAGCCGGACATTACGATCCTGATCAAGCACAAGGTCTGGCACCAGGATGTGAGACAGAATTGTCTTATTGAAGTCATAGCGGAATTGCAGCCGGGTGTTGGCCTTGCGGCTCACTAGCCTCTCGACCTGGAATGACAAATCGCCCAGGGTAGCTGTAAACAGCGGATTCTCGCTGTTCCGCTCGAGAGAAAAAGTGCTCAGGGTTTCCCATTGTGACCCAACGAAATGCGGCTGGCTGTAGGAAGCGAGCGCCTTCTGATCGAGGCGCGAAAGAAGAAGCGAAGCCGTGCCCGTCTCGGCAAGCCCTCGAATATTATGGCGCGTGTATTCGATGAGGCCTCGTGGACTTGCGAACGTCGACTGGCTTGGAGCGATTTGGTATCCATTGAGCCCGATCGTCCCACCTCCGGGCAATGCCACGGTGCCTGTCGGCACATTTCCACCGCGGTGCGACACTTCAAATCCGAATCCGTACGTAATCTCGTTTCGCTTCGCTTCATGCAGTTTGACCAGCGCCGTCGATTCCGTTTGATCTGTAATCGGCTTTTCCGGACCAACGCTTGCCCAATCGAAAACGCCAAGATCGTACAGCCGACTTTCTGCCTCCAGCAGTCGCGCTCGCCGCATGGGCACTTCGGGTTGCAGTTGGGTTGTCTTCTCCAGAAGCGACATCTGCGTACGCTCCTGCCCCAGATACAACACGTCGCTGACGCTCACCATCTGATTCTCGGTGATGTCATAACTTACGCTAACGCCTTCGGAATTTCCGTGAACTCGGGTGACACTCGTTTTCACCTCCGCGTTGAGGTATCCGTGATCCAAATACGTAGCGGAGATTCGATTTTGATCGTCGGCTAGCTTGCGCGGCGAAAACGGAGTTCCAGCCTTCAGCTGAAAGCTCTTTGGCACGGCGAGCTGGTTATAAGGAATGTGTTGATTGCCAGTCACCTTCACTTCCTCAACCATTGTCTGTGGCCCTTCTCGAACTTCGAACGCCACGTCAATCTTTCCATCATGCTCGATTGTCCGGGGAGTCACTTCGACCTGCTCGTATCCTCTATCACGATAAAGCGCTTCGATATTGGAAGCGCTCTGCTTGAGCAGTTTCTGGCTGAGACTTCCGTGGGTCCAGAAGTGCGACTTATGCACTGTGACTTGCTCCATCAGGGTCCCGGCGCGGATGGCTTGATTTCCGTCAAACGAAATCCGATCGACTTTGTGCTTTTTTCCCGGCTCAATTCTGTAAACGATGGAAATGTAATCCGGCTGCTTCTCAAAATCTGTCGCCACCTTTACATCGTTGAAGCCTTTCTTCTGGAAGTAGTCGACAAGATTACGCTGGCCCTCCTCGACCAGTTCCCGATCCGCCGCCCCTTCGGAGTAGATGGGAAGGAGTTTCTTCATTTCCCTCCCACCCAGAAAAGGAATCCAGGTTAGGCGCGGTCCAATTGTGCGGACAGTCACTATCGGTCCGACTTCGACTTTGAACGAAACTGCTACGTGGTTCGTACTGGCATCGTAGTGCGGCAGGTTTTCGTGGATAGTGCTGGCCAGGCGATGCTGCTTCGCCAGTGTTCCTTTCATTCTGCGGATCGCCGCGTTGATTCTGCCCGGACTGTACGTTTCGCCGGGCTTCAGGAGGCTTCTGAAAAGCCGAGCCCAGATCGACCGGACCGAATGCAGTAGGTCTGCTCTCTCCGCCGGAGTCGGCCCCAGTAATGTCACGGACGAAATTCGCGCCCGTGTACCCATGTTAATCGTGAATTTCAGGTTTACGATTTCATGCGCATCGTCGATTTCCGGTTCACCGTGAACCGCTGCGCGAAAATACCCGCTGTGCCGAAAAAAATCCGTTAAAGCCTTCTCGGCCAAGGGGATCCGGGCCGGATCGTAGGGCTCTTGTTCCGAAAAATCGACAGCCTGCAACAGCCGGATATACGCGAAGCCCTTCGATGCCCCGGGAAATGTAAACACCCCCAGGTAGTAGGCCGGCTCCAGCAGAAATGTCACTCGCAGTCCTGAGATCTCTGGCGCAACCTGCACGCGAACTTGCGGAAAATTCCCTGCTTTCTTAAGAGCCGCGGCGCTTTCTTCAATCTGCTTCGTCGAATACGGTGAGTTCGCCTTCTGAGTTACCAGCGAATAGAGAGGTTTCAGATCGCGGTGGGGATTGGCCACAAGAGAAACGGCGCTGACGTTCTGCCCGTCATAGGATGGTTCCGGGGGTTGAGGGGCAAGTTGACCGAACACAGCCACTGCCTGAATCCAGCAGAATCCGAATAGCACCAAACGCATAGACCGCCGCCAAACCGACTTTGAAACAGAGACGGCCATGCTTGTCTTGCTAAATGAGAACAGAAGGGATTTCCTGAGGCCAAGAGCCCTGCAGTCCCGAACTCTGATGCCATTGAATCCACTGAAGTTGTCGGCAATACGCGCGGGATGCCGTCCCTCCGCGTCAAAGGGTCCATCGTTTTAACCGCCAGAACCGTAATACCCAGTCTTGGCATGCGCCCTCAGGAAAGGAAATCTCCTGGGCAACAGCAACTTTACCCGGATTCTTCGCCATCTGCCGTTGTGGGGCGGATCTTGTGGCCTGTATGCGAGAACGTACTGGGTTCGCAATTCCGTTCCGATGTGTCGCGCAACGGCCGGCATATCATTAGGATTATCGATCGTGTAGGCTCGCCCTCCGCTCGAATCAGCGATCTCTGACAAAAGTTGCGGTCCCATCATTTCTTCCTGAGTTGGAACATAACGGTCAAAGACTCCAATCGAATAAATCATCACATCCGCTTCTCGAGCCACCGATTTGATCTCATTCTCCCCGTAACGGCTATGGTTGTCACCGCCGTCCGAGATGATGAGCAACGCCTTCTTGCCATATTTGGCATGCTCCATTCTATGGATTCCCATGTAAATGGCGTCGAGTAATGACGTACGCCCCTTCGGCCGGACAAACAACAATTCCTTTTCAATCTCGTTTGTATTAGAGGTAAAATCCACCGCCAGTCTTGGCTCGTCGGCAAAGACGATCATGAAGAACTCGTCCTCAGGGTTCGCCGCCTCGCAGAACTGGGTCACGGCATCGCGGACCCGTTCCGCCTTATCGCCCATGCTGCCGCTCACATCAAGAATGATACCAAGGGAAATAGGCGCATCTTCGGTCGAGAAATTCTGAATTTCTTGCAACTTATTATTGTCAAAGATTTTGAAGTTGTCTCTGCTCAGGCCTGTCACAAAACGCTGATTGGAGTCCGTGACGCTTACGGGGACCAGGACTAGCTGCACATTCGTCTTTATCAGCGGGAGCGAATTCTCGGCGAGTTGGACATCCTCGGAGAGGCGTTTCGTCTGCCTGGGAACAACATGGACATCCTCCACGCTGGTTTGCGCAGAGAGAACACAGCTCGATAGAAGAACAAAGAACAGAACGAACCACTTCACTTTCAGGACTACTACCACTTCTCCGTGAGCCGGCATCGGTCACCGCCCGGCGATAGGTCAGGCCTTTCACTAATGCTCGGCTTGCACTCGCCACGATCCTTTTATGACGATTTCGTGGAGGGAAACATCATCTTGAATCTGTAAAAGACGGGGTACGAAACTTGAGTTTCAACTACGATTTTCCCGGAACCGGGAACGAGTGGAACGGTTGGCTCACCTGGGAATCAGGAAGTCGTACAGCAAAATAGGCATGCCGCGGAAGAAAAGTGTTGGCGCTCGCAATCCACGGCGGGGGATCCTCGGTGCACAAAAAAGCCCAGCCGAAGGCTGAGCTCTTTCGCGGTCGAAGTGGGGTTGAAGGCTAATATTTCGAGGCGCCACCGGTCGACTGGCAAGTCTTCGAAATGTGTTTGACTGAGGTGACATCGATCGTATGGGATTCACCGCTCATTGCCGACCCGTTGGACATTCCGCTTCCGCTCGATGATGACGAATTCATCGCGCCGGTAATCTTCACTTCGTGGCCCACATGCTCGCTGAGCTTCGACGTATCTCCGCTAAGGTGATACATCATTCCGTTCTTGGCATTGAGCATGTACGTTCCATTCGATTCGCTGAGACAGCCTTCCACCGTCTTCTCATTGCCCGTGGAAGCATGGGTCGTTTGTCCTGAACTCGTCGACGCGGCACCGGTTTCGCTTGAAGTATTCTGTGCGACGGCCCAGGACATGCCGAGGATCAGTACTGAGAGCAGAAGGAATTTTTGTCGCATATGCAACCTCCTATTGCAGTGCTTGCCGGACTGCATTGCTCGTGGATCCGGCTTGACTGAAGCGAGTTCGGCGAGCACCACAATTCGACTAAGGAATTTTCCTGCTTCGCTGAAGGATGAGAAATACAGCGATTCCCGCATATCTGGTCGCCTTGGCCCGAACGGGGACTAGCATGGCAACAAGGCGCGTCAATACGCAAGATAACTATGCCGCGTCATCCCTACTTTTCGGCGGAATATCCTCCGAATCGGCCGTACTCTTCGTGGGTGTGCACTGGGCGTTCCGGATGATCCTCCGCGTCTTCAACGCCCTCCACAATTGACGCCTCGAGCGACTGCTCCGTATCGGCCAGTTCCTCCACGGACTCGTCGTCGGCATCGGGTTCAGTCGACAGTCCCTGCAAATCGCCGGACTGTCCTGCACTGCCTTCTCCGACCTGAGCCGGATCGGAACCCAAATCGTCCAGTTGTGCCTCAAGGTCGCCCTTGCGTTCTGGCGCACGCTCATCGAGTTTTCTGTCTTTCTCAACCATGGCATTTCCCTGCTTTGTTATAAGACGCTGGCTCGCGCGTAATCATCCAGTGTTCGCTGTATTTCGCGACGCTTCCCATGCCGATTGACTCTCCGCCCAGGCGATCGGATTCTCTACAACTATTTTTTATTCAGACTCCTCGAACAGAAAGGGCCGCAACCACATGAAAGAAATCGTGATTCGATTTGCAATCGGAGGGATTTCGGTTTCGGTTTTCGCAGTACTCGGGGATGTCTTTAAGCCAAAGAGCTTCGCGGGATTGTTCGGCGCGGCGCCATCGGTCGCTCTCGCAACACTTGCCCTCACCGTCGCCAAGAACGGCGACGCTATGCAGCGGTTGAAACCACTTCCATGCTGATTTCCGCCATCGGATTATTTGTTTATGCTTGCTGCCTCAGCCGAATTATGGCGCGCTATCACTACCCGGCCCTGGGCGTGACGCTCTCTTTGATGGCTGTATGGGCCGCCACCGTCTTCGGAATCTGGTTTGTCGTGATGAAGGGGTGAACAGGTGCACATTCAGGTCAATATTTCGGCCTTGCGACAATCCAGTGTTTTTCAACTCGCAATCCGATTTGTCTGTGGAGGTCTTATAACAGCCGCGACCGGAATCATTGCCATGAAATATGGACCCGGCATTGCCGGGCTGTTCCTGGCCTTCCCGGCGATTCTCCCCGCCAGTGCGACACTCATCGAGAAACACGAGAGGCAGAGAAAAGAACGTGCTGGACTTCAGGGTTCGGCGCGAGCGAGAAATGCTGTCGCCGCAGATGCTGCGGGCGCGGCGATGGGGAGTATCGGCCTTCTCGCGTTCGCCGCCCTGATCACTGTGTTCATCCCCGGCCATCAGCCGTGGGCCGTGATCCTGCTCGCCACGGTCGCGTGGATGGCTGTTTCTCTCGTGATATGGCTGCTTCGGAAAAGGATCTCCACTATAGTTAAGCGCTGGGCTGGATGACCGCGGGATGCATGCGAACGCATTCATCAGACGCCCATGTGCGACAAAGCGAGCTTAGCGGCATGATATCCGCACATTCCGTGGACTGCTGCCCCGGGCGGAGTCGAGGACGAACACAGATAAATACTTCGGGTTGAGGTCGCATATCCTCGCCATGTCGGACGAAAGAGGACTTGCTTGAGATTCGTTGCTCCGCCCGCGATATCGCCGCCCACCAGGTTCGCATCCATGCGTTCCAGGGTAGCCGGAGAAAAGACTCGCCTTGCCAGGATGCAATCCCGAAAGCCAGGGGCGAAGCGTTCAATCTGATTCTCAAGTTTGCTTAACGTGTCGACCGTTGAGCCGTTCGGAACATGACAGTACGCCCAGGCGATATGTTTCCCCTGCGGCGCGCGAGTTGGGTCGAACAGGGTCGGCTGCGCCAGCAGGACAAACGGACGCTCGGCTTGACGACCGGAGCTCATCGATTCTTCCGACGCCGAGATCTCCTCGAATGGCCCACCAATATGGACGGTAGCTGCCAATGCACACTCCTTAGCCTTCCATGGGATCGGTTCCTGTAGAGCGAAGTCCACCTTGAAGACTCCGGGGCCATAACTGTACTTCTCCAGGCGACATCGGTAAGAGTTCGAGAGCCTCTCTCCGCCGATTTTCAGCAATTGCCGCGGCGTCACATCGCAGAGGAAAACATCGTACCCGGAAAGCTCGTTCAGACTCTCGATCCGGCGCGCTGTCTTGACGCTTCCTCCAAGACGAGCAAGATAGCTGGACAACGCTCGCGTGATAGATCCTGCGCCTCCCCGAGGAATGGGCCATCCAACCGAGTGAAGCGCCGTTCCCAGCATTACAGCCGCAGCGGAACTCGCCAGCTTATTGAGGCTGAGAAGAGAATGCGCCGCGAGGCCGCCGAACACCGCCTTCGTGCGATCACTCTTGAACCCCCGAGCGAGCGTCGCGGCAGGAAGCAGCGCCTTCACCCCAAACTTTGCCAGCAGCCACGGATGCCGCGGCACCGACCACATCGGAGCCAGAACGGCATTCGCCAGATCCCGCCACCGCTCCGCAAAAGGAGCGAACAGCTTTTGCCACACTCTTTGGTCCGCACCCATCGACGCAGCCGTAACATTCAAGTCCTGCACCAGCGTGATGGCAGTTCCATCATCAAAAGGATGCGCGAGCGCCGCCGGCGAGTGAACCCACTCGAGGCCGTATTGATCAAGAGGCAGCGAGGAGAAAAAAGGCGATCCGATTGCCAGTGGGTGAACGGCAGATCCGAAATCATGGCGAAAGCCGGGTAATGTCAGTTCTAATGTTCTCGCACCTCCACCGGGTTGCGGCTCGGCCTCGAAGACATCCACGTCCACCCCGGCTTGTGCAAGAACAATCGCGGCAGCCAAACCATTCGGTCCCGCTCCAATTACGCAAGCTCGCCGCCTCATCTTGCTCCTCGCGAGCGGCAGAAACATGGCTTTATCATTCCGTTCCGCATTCTGCTAATCGCTCCGCGGTGCCATTGGGCCCGGCCATTCGACAACATGCACCGACCCGTCGGGTTCCCTCTCGATCGTTGGCGCATATAGCCCGAGAAACTTTCGCCGCCACCACATGCCCGTTTTCCTCTTCTCTGCCAGCGTAGTGAACCAATACTGCCAAAGTACAGCGCGCACCTCGTGAGGCGGACGCTTCTCAAACGGATTTCCCGCAAAGAGATTGAGCACATCTTGATCATTCGAAATCAGGCGCAACTCCGTCCGCGGCACGATTGAGTATTCGCGCCATGCACCGAGAGATGCAAACCACAAGTTCCAGTCGAACCGCGGTTGATAAGGCGCGTAGATTCCCGGCGCTTTCGCCGGATCCTGTGGCTTGTAGCGAAATGGATACGCGACCCAGTTTGTCCCGTCGTCCGACCCCTGAAATTCGATCTCGTAGCGTCCACGAGTCATGATTCCGAAAAGACCATACCGATTCGCGATGCGAAACGGTTCCAGCGCCTCTACCGCTTCAGCCGGAAATGGCAGGTTGCCGAACATCCAGATCAGTTCAACGGCTGTAACACAGAGTATCCAACCTAAAATGATGGCGGCGGCGTACAGCTTCACCCCAGCCAGCAGGCTTCTGATTCGTCCATCGGACTTGCCAGTACTTTCGCTCTCGGCCCCTTCCGATTCCCCCGCTAGTTGCTGCTTGTTCCCGGCTGGTGATTCGTAAGGCTTTAGGTGGCAAACAGGGAATAAACTCTTCCACTTTGCCGGCACAAGATACCGTAGGTGGCCATCGTCCAACAGCAGAATTCCCAACGATAAGACGAGGTAATTGAGGAATGTGTAATTGGCAGTGAGGATGACGCCGGCCTCCCAAGGCGTAACAATGAGAAAGCACACCAAGCGCCAGCGCAATGGCAGAAAAAGCATCCAAACCAACACGAGTTCGAGGGCCAGAGTGGCGAAAGCTGTCGATACGTGGAACCAGTGTGGCAGATGCTGTACGTACCATCCGATCCAAGTGGGCAATGGGCCGTTCTGGTAATACTCGTCCATTGCCGTCAGATGCCGCCACTCCGGATCGCCGCCCAATAACTTTGCCAGCCCCGATTCGAAGTAGATTCGGAACCATTCCCACTGCAGCAAGAACAAACTCGCTCGCGATGGCGGGGAAGAACTTCCCCATCCTGGCAAGAATCCGGCAGGAGCAAAGAACAACGAAATAAAGCCTGCCTCCAGCAACATCCCATCCGACTGATAGCCCGAAAAGTCCTGAGCTGCGCTCACAAACGACAAGAAACTAGCAAAGCAGATAAATAAAGTCCCGCGCGGCCAAACGTTGAATACCAGCAGAATGGCCGCCCACATACCCGCCCAGCACAGGAGCACCAACATATGAGAACCACTCGAAAACCAGAGTAGCGTTGGCGCAAACCACACGCCGCGAACGTATCCCAACGAACGTGCCACGGTTTGCAGATATTCGTTCGCAGGCAATATCCCCTGCGGACCAATTAATCCACGGACTTGAAACACAAGCGAGAAGAATGCAGAGAAGTAGATCAGCCCAAGGGCTCGCAAGAACAACCAGCGCGGAAGCAATCGGTCCTTTGGTCCCCTGTTCGGATCGAATAACCATCGGACCACGTCGATCGGGCGCTTCATATGCCAGGTTCCCAGGAAGGAATTACGTGTTGGTTAGTTTCTCATGCGGACGGGACGACACATAGTAAAGACAGCTCAGAACGAATCAGTCTCGGGCGGCGATACCTGATTTGCTGCCCGCGACCGCCATCGATAAGAGAACGGAATTCCTCCTGCAATCACCAACAATCCTAACGACGAGCGCACCGGACGGATCATCCAGAGATTAACCGTCAGTGCTATTGCGGCGGCAAGAAAGATCAACGGAGTCACGGGATATCCCCACACACGGTAAGCCCGGTAGAGGTTCGGCTCTTTGTGCCGCAAGCGCATTAGAGCAATTGCGACCAGTGCAAAGAAAATCCACACCGCGAATACGAAGAGCGAATACAATTCCTCGAACGTTCCCGTGAGTGCCAGAAGCACCGCAACAGATCCGAGAAAAATCAGCGATCCGCTCGGAGTTCGGAACGACGGATGAAGACGCCCGGCAAAACGAAAGAAGACACCATCGCGAGCCATTGCATAGGGAATGCGCGCGCCTGTCAGAACTACCACGTGCAGAGCCCCCAGGGCGGAAACAGCCATCGCCGCGGTCAGCCATGCTGCGCCGCTCGATCCCGCAAACGATTGAACCACGTCTGAAGCGACGTGCTCCGACGAGGCAACAACTCCGAACGGTAGAACGTGAAAGTACGTGATGTTCGCCATCAGATACAGCCCACCCACCGTCAACAATCCCAAAATAATCGCGCGTGGAATGTTCTTCTGCGGATTCAGCACTTCCTCGCCAAGATCTCCAAGATCGTTGAAGCCGTTGTACGCCCACATCGCGGGCACCAGCGCCGTCAGTAGCGCTCCGATCGTCCCGAAGGTTAGAGGTTGCGAAAAACTGATTTCCTGGAGGTGCTTCGCACCGAACAGCAGGCCTCCCGCGATGATTACCACGATTGTGCCGACCTTCAGTGCAGTCAGCAAAACCTGTATAGCTCCGCTCATTTCGATGCTGAAGTAATTGACAGCGGTGACCATTACAACTACTAGGGCCGCCAACGGCTGAGCCGTCGTGAATATGAATTCGTAATTTCCAATCCGCCATGTGAACAAAGGGGTGGCTACTACCGGCAATAAGAATCCAATGAATCGAATGAAACCGGCAGCGAGCGTCGCCATCGCGACTGGGCGCTCAAGGAACGAGCTCATCCATCCGAACAGAAATCCCCAGAGCGGGCCGAGCCCCCGCCCTAAATAGACATAGGGTCCGCCGGCTTTTGGAAATGCAGCTCCCAGTTCCGCGTAGCAGAACGCGCCGAACAGAACAGTCACTCCGCCGAGTACCCAGGCTAACAAGACCAGACCTGCCGACCCCACCGTGCGCGCCATATCGCTGGCAACAAGAAAAACGCCTGTGCCGATGGTGTCGCCGATGACGATAGCCGTCGCCGGCCATAGTCCCAGCCCGCGTACCAGTGTGGATTTTCCCGAATCCTCGTGAGGAGAAGCCATGGCTAAATGGAACTCAGAGCCTACTCGCGAGCCTTTTTTCGGTCAACACTCGCAACAAACAACTCTGGACAGGCGATCTCGGTCTTTCCCTGAGGTATCATCGAACTCGCTATGGCACCCCTGAAGATCATGCTGAACGAATTTCGCTGGACCGATCAATATCGAATTTCCGACATGGAAGACGTCCTGACTCCGGCTCTCGTCGTCTATCCCGAAATTGTCGCATCGAATATCTCATGCACTCTAAAGTTGCTCGAAGGCAGTCCCGATCGTTGGCGCGCTCATATTAAGACCTCGAAACTGCTCTACACACTCCGAATGCTTATCGACCGGGGCGTTACAAATTTCAAATGTGCGACAACGCTTGAGCTTCTCATCGCCTGCCAGGCTGGAGCAAAAGACGTTCTTCTCGCTTTTCCTGTGATGGGAGCCAATGCGCGCCGCGTGAGGGAAATTGCAAATCAGTTTCCGCGTGTTCGCATTTCGGTGTTGGCGGAGAACCATTTTCAGGTTCACCAGTGGCGACAGAGCTCGATCGCCATTTTTCTCGATCTCAATCCCGGCATGAATCGTACCGGGATCGAACTCGATCGGCGCGAGATGGTCTTGAAGCTTATCACTCAGATGCAAGAAGAGGGAATCGAATTCCGGGGTCTTCACTACTACGACGGTCAATTCGGAGGCGTCGAGGAGCACGAACGCATGACAGCGGCTCGCGCGGGTTACGATCGCTTGCTTCAACTAGTCGCCGAGATTCAGCGCAACTCGATTGCGGTACCCGAAGTTGTCACCGCCGGAACTCCAACATTCCCGTGTTCGCTCTCCCACGAGGGTTTCCGCAGGACGAAATTCATTCACCGCGTGTCTCCTGGTACAGTTGTCTATAATGACGCCACAAGTCTTGCCCAGCTTTCTGCCGATTATGGCTATGCTCCCGCCGTTTTGGTTCTGGCCCGCGTTGTGAGCGCTCCGCACGACGGCATGATCACATGCGATGCCGGCCACAAGACCGTCTCTGCCGATGCGGGAATCCCCACTTGTGTCGTCGTCGGACATCCCGAACTCACCCCGGCTTCTCCGAGCGAGGAACATCTGCCGATGGCCGTTTCAGCGGATAGATGCGCCCCAAAAGTCGGCGATCTGCTGTTGCTGCTTCCACGCCATATTTGCCCGACGGTCAACAATTTCGACTCCGCCGTCTTCGTGCGTCGCGGGACGATCGAATCCATCGAGAAGGTTACCGCTCGAGGCCGCGAAGAACCACTGCGCCCTCCAGTCTCGGTAGTGCGATAAAGCTGGCGGACGTCGCCCCCGATAGCCTGACCTTCGGCCATCTTCGCTGCGACTCAGGTCTATAGGGTATTTTCCTCATGGGCGGATTATCTGGAATCGGCCTAAACTATTTATGTGATAAAGCAGACGATCGCCTTGGGTTCTGCATCATTTCTTCTCTTCGCAGTTATTGCCCTACACGGAACGGCTGAGCCTAACGCTGAAACAATCATCCAGAACTCAGTCAAAGCAAACGCTGCCGACTGGAAAGCCATGCCCGACTACGATTGTTTCGAACGCGACCAGCAACCGGACGGAAGCACGCGGACCTACGACGATCTGATGATCCTCGGCTCTCCTTACGAACGCCTCGTCGCGGTCAATGGCAAGCCTTTGTCGGCTGCAGACAATGCCCAGGAAGAGCAAAAGCTGAAGTCCGAAATCGCAAAACGGCAGCAAGAGTCGGCGCAGCAGCGACAAGAGCGTATATCCAGCTATGAAAAAGGGCGGAAGCGTGATTACCAGATGATGGACCAGCTAACAAAAGCTTTTCACTTTACGCTGCTCGGAGAGCAGAAGCTGAACTCCGACGAGGTTTATGTACTGAAAGCTACTCCGCGCCCTGACTACCAACCGCCAAACATGGAGACGCAGGCTCTGAGGGGCATGCAAGGAAAGCTGTGGATCGATAAAAATACGTTTCAGTGGGTTAAAGTCGAAGCTCAAGTCATTCGTCCCGTCTCGATAGAAGGATTTCTCGCTGAAGTCGAGCCTGGTACGCGATTTGAATTGGACAAAGCCCCCATTGCAAACGGTATCTGGTTGCCCACGCACTATGTCATGAGAGCTCGAGCAAAAATTTTGTTTCTTATTCCACACAAATCCCACGACGACGAGACCTATTACGACTATCGCAAAGCAAGAGGAGACTCAACCCCCGAGTAATTGCGCTCCTCCAATCCCGCCAATGTTTCAGGACTGACAATCTCTTTACCCGCGGCGCAGAATAGACCAATGCCCAACGCAACCCCTGCAAATCGGCGTGGAGGAATGGACTGGCGACTTCTTCTTCGCGCACTTCGCCATCGTAACTACCGCCTGTTTTTTGGCGGACAGGGAATCTCGCTGATCGGCACATGGATGACGCGGGTTGCGACGGGCTGGCTTGTCTATCGCCTCACCGGCTCAGCTTTCCTACTGGGACTGGTTAGTTTCGCCGGTCAGATCCCCATCCTCTTTCTCGGCCCTTTCGCCGGAGTTTGGGTCGATCGTCTGAACCGCCATCGTGTGCTCATCATTACCCAGATCCTCTCGATGCTCGAGTCATTCGCGCTGGCTGCCCTGGCGCTGGCCGGCATCATCACTGTAACGGAAGTTATTCTGCTCAACCTTTTTCAAGGCGCCGTAAACGCCTTCGATATGCCCGCCCGGCAGGCGTTCCTGGTTGAGATGGTCGAAGATCACGAAGACCTCGGAAACGCTATCGCGCTGAATTCATCTCTTGTAAATGCCGCCCGCCTGATCGGCCCCTCGATCGCAGGCCTCATCATCGCACTCGTTGGCGAAGGCTACTGTTTCCTGATCGACGGGATCAGTTACATCGCCGTTATCGTTTCGCTGTTCGCGATGATCGTAGCGGTTCACGCGCATGAACGAAGACGCGAGAGCGTTCTGTCCGAACTACGCGAAGGATGGGACTACGTCCGGGGATTTCGCCCCATCTGGTCGATCCTGCTTCTCCTGGCCCTGATTAGTCTCGTCGGTATGCCTTACACCGCCCTCATGCCGATCTTCGCAGGCAGGATTCTGCACGGGGGCGCACACACACTCGGCTTCCTGATGGGAGCCGTCGGAATCGGCGCACTCATCGGCGCAGTGAGGCTCGCGGCAAGAACAAGCGTTCTGGGGCTCGGCCGGTTACTGCCGATAACTGCCGCGGGTTTCGGAGCCTCGCTGGTCGCCTTCGCCGCTTCACGCCAGCAGTGGCTTTCATTGCTGCTTCTCGTAATCACCGGATACTGCTTCATGCAGCAGATGGCCTCGAGCAACACGATTCTTCAGACGATCGTCGAAAACAAGAAGCGAGGCCGGGTGATGAGCTTTTACGCGATGTCCTTTCAAGGGGTCGCTCCTTTCGGCAGCTTGATTGCCGGAGCCGCAGCCAGCCGCATTGGCGCGCCCTACACTCTTATGATTGGGGGTGCCTTGTGCGTGTTCGGGGCTGCGTTATTCGCAATCCAATTGCCCGCGATTCGCCAGCTGATACGTCCCATCTATATCCAGATCGGAATTCTCCCCGAGCTGGCGAACGCCATCAACACTGCCTCGGTTTTGCAGGAACCGCCGGAAGAGTAAGTCTGGTCTACTTTTGCGTCGATTGATCTGTGAAGAGCGTCAGCGAAATCGCCTCGCCCATCGCGCGATACCCGGCCACGGATGGATGCAAATGATCACCCGAGTCATAAGCGGGCAGGAGTCTGTCCGGCTGTTGCGGATCCCGCGTCAGTTTGTCGAAATCAATCACGCCATCAAAATGTCCAGGTGCCCGAATCCAATCGTTGATCGTTTGACGATCAACATCCGCGCTATGCGGCGGATGATAGTATTCCGAACCGACGAATGGAAGAATCGTCGCGCCGAATACCCGCAGCCCGTTGGCGTGAGCGCGGAGAATAATCTGCTCATATGCGGCCAGAATTCGATGTACCAACGCTGAGTGTGCGGCCACGGCAACGTCGCCCTCTCGCGTCAAGCCACCAAGGTCATTCACCCCTTCGAGCACGATCACATAACGCACACGCGTCTGGGCGATAATATCGCGATCGAAGCGCGCAAGCGCATTCGGTCCCAATCCGTCGGTCAGCAGATGATTCCCGCCAATCCCTTCATTGAGCACTCCGATTCCGCGAGTGGCTGGCGATCCTTGCAGGCGCGAGGCCAAAACATCCGTCCATCGGTTATCACCGTTTGTTGTCGCGCCATGTCCATCTGTGATCGAGTCTCCCAGCACAACGACCGCACCGACGTTTGAATCGGCAACATCAATTCCCGAGACCTGGTACCAATGATCGACCCGTTTGGCGTCTGGAAGATCAGCCGCTGCAACGTCGTCGCCATGAACGTAATAGGACGTCGCCCTCGAACCCGGATGCCCGGTTTCCCCGACCGGAGCCTTGTCCAAATGCAACGTTACCGCAACGCTTGAAAGCGGTGCGGTAGGAAACTCAATCGGATCGGAAAAATACTCGGCTCCGGCAGGAACTGTTACTTCCGGCTCCCCAGAAAATGTAAGCGCGTGGTCCGTGGCAGGATCGATTTTCGAAGACGATATCGACACAGGGCGAGCGATGTGCACGCTCGTGAAGTGCAACGGCTGGACGCCGAAGGCATTTGAAAGACGGACACGCAGGATCGATCCACCAACAGACAAATGAAAGATCTGCCGCAGCGTCACATCCTGCATGTCTCCCGCTGCGATCGAGTTCTGCGGTTCAGGAACCTGCTGCGAGGCAGCCCAACTTCCCACCCACTGCGAATCCGTACCGGTGCGTTGCGCTAAGCCATCGCCAGCAGCAGCGACCATAATAATCAGGGTGATATGCAGTAGCGCCCGTAAACGCATGAGGGAAGGGGCTAACAATTCTGGCGGAGAGGGAGGGATTCGAACC
>DATJOA010000071.1:0-4752 GCA_035507635.1 Candidatus Acidiferrales bacterium | reverse complement strand
TGCTCAGGGGCTTGCCGGGCGCGGGATCTCTGGCGCTTGAGCTCCTCCATCCGCTCGCGGATGCGTTTCTCGATGCCCTCATTCGTAGGCTGGTAATAGACGCGCTCGCGCAGGTTGTCGGGCAGGCACTGCATGTCGGCGACCTTCGATTCGAGATCGTGGGCATACTGATATCCGTGACCGTAGCCGAGTCCCTTCATGAGCTTGGTCGGTGCGTTGCGCAGGTGCAGCGGAACAGCTTCGGCTGCAGTGCCCTCGACATCCTGCAGAACGTCTGCATAAGCGGTGTAGAGCGCGTTGGATTTCGGCGCCACCGACAGGTAGACGACGGCCTGCGCGAGCGCCAGATTTCCTTCGGGCATGCCGATGAAGTCCACCGCGTCACGAGCGGCCATGCAGAGCGAAAGCGCGTTTGGATCGGCGAGGCCGATATCTTCTACCGCCATCCGCACAACCCGCCGCGCGATGTAGAGCGGGTCTTCTCCAGCTTCGAGCATGCGGCCAAGCCAATACAGGGCCGCATCCGGATCGCTGTTGCGGACGGACTTATGAAGCGCCGAAATCAGGTTGTAATGTTCTTCGCCGGCTTTGTCGTAGAGCAGGATCCGCTTCTGCAATGCATCGCGGACGATCTCGTCGGTTATCTCAATCGTCGCGGTTGCTACACCCTTCTCGCGTTCTTTGCGAGAGGGTGGGAGCGCCAGTCCTGCCGCGACTTCCAGCACGTTGTACGCGCTGCGCGCATCGCCACTCGTATAGCTGGCAATCGTCTTCAGAACTTCGTCAGACGCGCTGAGATTCATCCCGCCCAGGCCGCGCTCGCGGTCGGTAAGCGCCCGCCGCAGCAGTAGCACGACTTGCTCTTCGGTGAGCGGCTGCAGAACATAAACACGGCATCGTGAAAGCAACGCGGAGTTGATTTCAAACGAAGGATTCTCGGTGGTCGCGCCGATCAGCCGGATATTTCCCTTCTCGACGTGAGGCAGAAATGCGTCCTGCTGCGCCTTGTTGAAGCGGTGAATCTCGTCGATGAAAACAATGGTGCGAGTGCCGTACTGGCGCGCGCGTTCGGCATCGGCCATGACCTGCTTGATCTCTTTGATCCCCGCGAGCACGGCGGAAAACTCGATGAAATCCGCCTTGGTCATATTCGCGATGATTTTGGCGAGGGTGGTCTTGCCCGTCCCAGGAGGCCCCCAGAAGAGAATTGATCCGGGATCATCGCGCTCGATTTGCACGCGCAGCGGCTTGCCGGGACCGATCAGATGCTCCTGCCCGACATATTCGTCGAGCGTCCGTGGCCGCATGCGGTCGGCTAGCGGGCGCGTTGTATCGGCGGCGCCTCCGGCATTCGGAATGGGTTGGAAAAGGCTCATAGCATTCGAAGCCTCGAGTTCGTTTCAGGAGGCGAGCGCTTTCGCCGCTTCCACGAATCGTAATGCAGGCGCCGCGGGCAAAGCGCCGATCTCGGCTGCGTACTTGTAGAACAACTGCAAGCCTTCGAGGCAGCTGGCATCGAGAGTGTAGTGGATGTTTTCGGTCAGATACGAATGCACGCTCGATTCCGACAAGCCCAGCCGAGGGCCCCATTCACGTGCGATGCGATCCAGATTCTCAGGTTGCAGACCGTGATCGCGGGAGTCTCGAAATACTTTCGCGAGATCGAGTGCGGGATCGGCTTCGCGAAGAGCATCGCCACGCACCGCCCAGAATGCGAAGACGAACGGCTTACCCGTGAAACGAATCCACTCTTCCGCGAGATCGAGCGTGTGATAGCGGGAACGATCCACCTTCAACGCCGGATCTCCAATGAGCAGGCCGGCGTCGTGTTCTGCCAGCATTTTCTCCAAATCGGGACCCACCGAACTGAACTCGGGGCTCCCGCCCAGCCACTTCGCGAACAACACTTTCGTCAATGCGACGGAGGTCATCGACGATGTATCGAGTGCGATCGACCGTATTTTTTCCACAGGAACCGTGCTCACCAGCAGGATGGATCGCACCGGTTGACGTGACGCGATTCCCAAGTCGGGAAGAATTTGCAAATCGGGAATCTGGGTGTAAGCCGCTGCGGGAATGATTCCGATATCGGCCGAGCCTTCCGCTAGTGCTCGCGCGCAACCTGATGGCAATGTGTAACTTATGTCGAATTGCCGCCCCGCATGGCCGTGCTCGAAATCCCACATCAGAGGAGCGGTATTCAGGTAGGAAATGGCCGAGATTCGCAGCCTTCTCATTCTTTCCACAATATTAACAAACAGATTGTGACATCTGACCTTGACATGCTTCTCGCATGCTAATTACTGTCCGCTCGGAGTCGAATTGTGCCTGAAACCGCTGTCTCTCCCGCCGCAACGCATGTTCTGGAATGGATTGCTCTCAGCCTGACTCCCAGCCTCGGACCGACCCGGTCTCGAAAGCTGGTCGAGCATTTTGGCAGTCCTGAAGCTGTCTTTCACGCGTCTCTCACCGAACTTGAGGCGGCGGGACTTCAGGCTGTGTCGGCCCAGGCAATTGCCACGGGGAAAGCGGAAGAGTTGGCGCGCGAGGAGCTGGCTCGCGCCGCAGATTCCGGGATCACCGTGCTCTCGATGGAAGATCTGCACTATCCGCCGCGGCTGAAAGAAATCTACGATCCTCCGCTGATCCTCTATGTCCGGGGCGATCCCGAGGTGCTGACGCGGCCCGGCGTGGCGATGGTCGGTACGCGCCACCCCACGCCATACGGCTCGGGAATGGCGGAGCGACTGGCATGCGATCTGGCCGCGCAAGGTCTCGTCATCATTAGTGGCATGGCGCGCGGCGTCGATACAGCCAGCCATCGCGGAGCAATCTCAGCAAAAGGGAAGACTGTCGCGGTGTTTGGCACGGGCGTTGACGTGATCTATCCGAAGGAAAACACTCGCCTGTCGGAGCAGATTCTGGCGATGGGCGGCGCGCTGATCTCGGAGTTTTCGCTTGGAACCTTTGCCGCTCCGCAGAACTTTCCCATCCGCAACCGCATTTTGAGCGGCATGTCGATCGGAGTGCTGGTGGTTGAAGCCGCGGAGTATTCGGGCACGCGCATCACGGCACGGCTCGCGCTGGAGCAGGACCGCGATGTTTTTGCCGTGCCCGGCAACGTCACGAACAAGAATTCCTGGGGGCCGAACACACTCATCAAACAGGGCGCCAAGCTGGTCGCGACCTGGGAGGACGTGTGGGAGGATCTCCCGACAGAAGTACGCCTCGCACTGACCCCTCCTGCCCGGCCTGAATCCGAAAGCGGCGGGGCGGCATCTCTATTCCCGGATGACGGGCTGCCTCCTCACGAGAAGCGAATCCTGAGCCTGCTGAAAGCCGACGAAGCCACGCACATCGATGAAATCATCGAGAAGCTGGAATCGAAAATGTCCTCCTCAGAAATCTTCGCGGCGCTCTTCGAACTGGAGCTGGCGAGCAAAATCCGCCAGATGCCGGGGAAGAATTTTGTCAAAAGCTTCTGAGCAATGAGCAGTGAGCAATGAGCGATGAGTAGCAATAAGTAAGGAGCAGCACTGAGGTATTTCAAAGAGCTTGTGGTTTGGCAAAAGGTCCATCAGATGACTCTGGAGGTTTATAGTGCGGCTCGAGTGTTCCCGAAAGATGAACTGTACGGCCTAACCAGCCAGTTGAGGCGCTCGGTGGCTTCGATTGGAGCCAATATTGCGGAGGGTTCCGGCAGGCGATCGAACAATGAGATCTGCCGTTTCTTGCAGATCGCGCGCGGATCGGCGAGTGAAGCCGAGTATCACCTGCTGCTCGCTCGCGACCTGAAGTTTTTGAAGGAGGAAGATTTTCGGCAGTTGTCCCGGGAGGCTGATGAGGTACAGCGAATGTTAACCGCCTTGATTCAAAGTTTTCACCCTGCGACCACGCCACTGGCTCAGCTGTAGTCTTGTAGAAAAGTGGGTTGCTCATAGCTCATAGCTCACAGCTCATTGCTCACGGCTGAAATTCTCGTAACTTGTTCGCTGCTTGCCATTCGTGCTAGCTTCAAAAAACGTACCAAACGAAATTGAGGACACATTGTCAAAAGGTCTAGTCATTGTCGAATCGCCAGCCAAGGCGAAAACCATCCAGAAATATTTGGGTAAGGGCTTCTCTGTCGAAGCCTCGCTCGGGCACGTGAAGGATCTGCCTAAGAGCACTCTCGGTGTCGACATCGCGAACGATTTCGAGACGGACTACATCGTCATCCCCGGCAAAGAGAAAGTTGTGGCCAAGCTGAAGAAGCTGGCTGCCTCTGCCGATCAGATTTTCCTCGCGCCTGACCCGGACCGCGAAGGTGAAGCCATCGCCGCCCATCTCGCAATCGAACTCGATGAGGATGGCGGCAAGAAGAAGAAAGCGAAGAAAGCCAAGAAGGGGGAGCCCGAAGCTCCGCCGCGCATCCAGCGCGTGACTTTCAACGAAATCACCAAGCGAGCCGTACAAGCAGCCTTCGAGCATCCACGGTCGATCGATCAGAATCTGGTCGATGCCCAGCAGGCTCGGCGCGTGCTTGATCGCCTGGTCGGATATCAGGTTTCTCCGCTGCTCTGGGATAAAGTTCGGCGCGGCCTTTCCGCCGGACGTGTGCAAACCGTCGCACTTCGCTTGATCGTCGAACGCGAACGCGAAATCAAGGCATTCGAGAAAAAAGAATACTGGACGATCGACGCGCACCTTGCGGCCGCAAAGCCTCCCGCATTCGACGCGCGCTTCCTCGGCAAGGGCGAAGAGAAGATCGAG
>DATJOA010000070.1:0-8215 GCA_035507635.1 Candidatus Acidiferrales bacterium | reverse complement strand
CTTGACCTTAACGTTCGTCTTCAGGCGGATCGCCTCGATCGTAATCTCCATCTGCAGAGAAGTGCCGGGCTTCGAATATTCCGTTTCGAGGCTGGCCAGGGAAATCATCTTCTTCAGCGTTGGAGACCAAGTCGTCGTCGTCGCTTTTCCAACTTGCTTGTCGCCTGAATACACGGGAACGGCCACGCGCGATGCTTGCGCCGGAGCGGCTGGTGTCAGTCCATAGCGCTCGTAGAGTTGTTCGACATCGATCCAATCAACTTCGAGCCCGACGAGTTGCCGGGGTACACCGTTTTTCGCGTCGGTCTCGAGTGCGCGCTTGCCGATGAAATTCTCTTTTTCGAGATGGACCATCTTCGCGAATCCCAATTCGAACGGCGAATATTTCTGCGACTCGATCAGCGCCTTCTTCGAACTGGTGTAGTCCACTTCAATGAGCAGCAGGCCCGCTTCAACCCGGGCCACATCGAGCGCCAGCATGCCAGCGGCGTGCAGGTCGAACTGCTTCCCTTTCTCAGCGAGTGCGTCCCAGACTTTCACGCCGTCGTTCCAGGGAACCCAGATTTCGTATCCCAGATCGCCCGTATAACCGGTACGGGAGATATCGACCGGCACGCCAGCAATCTTGCCGCGGGTCACACGGAAGTATTTGAGATTGGCGACATCAGCATCGGCTACCGCCTTCAGCAGCTTCGCCGACGTCGGTCCTTGCAGCGCAAGCGCGGCGACTTTTTCGGAAATGTCCTCGATCTGCACATCCATATTGAGGCCGTTTTGCCGGAACCAGCGCAGGCTCGGATCGGCCGCCGTCCAGCGATAGACATTTTCCTCCAGACGCGAGATCGTGCCGTCGTCGATGACCTTGCCCTCTTCGTCGCACCAGCAGCAATAAATGACCTGGCCCACCTTAACCTTGTTGATGTCACGCGTGATGACGCGGTTCACCAACCGCGTCGCGTCTTTGCCAGTGATCAGATATTTGTAAAGCGGCGAAATGTCGATCAGCGCGCAAGCGTTGCGGATGGCGTTGTACTCGTGCTCGTGATGCACCTCGTAGACGCTGACGGTGTAGTATCCCGACCACTCGCGGTAACTCAGGCTGTGGCAGAGTGGAAGGGTGCGCTCGTGAAATGCGGTTCCAATGGGCAAGTTATTTTCCTTTTGGTTTTCCTTCGTGGAACTTCGTGTCCTTCGTGGTTAAAAAGATCTTTCACACCAAGTATCACGAAGGAAAATCAGAATGCTGGATTATATTCACGCTTGCCTGCCCGCGGCAACAGATGATGGTGATGACTTGGAGTCAGGCAGCATCCTAAATATGCAGACAAAATGCCGCGTTCCCGATAGAATACCGATTCGACTACAGGTCACGATGCGCGCCATCCTACCCATTTTGTGCAGTCTTCTAAGAAGCTGGACCGTCCTGCCCAGCGGGCTCTGATCCCGCTATCGCCGCCCTCAACTCCCGAGTATTATTGCGTTTCCTCAAATTGAAAGGTTCAAGCTAGCGGCTAGAAGCTAGCAGCTAGGAGCTACAGCGAATGGCTAGTTCCACATACGATGTCATCGTCATCGGCGGCGGGCACAATGGATTGGTGAATGCCGCCTACCTGCAGCGAGCCGGGAAGAAAGTGCTCGTGCTCGAGCGGCGTCATGTGCTCGGCGGTGCGGCCTGCACCGAAGAGATCGTCCCCGGATTCAAGTTCTCGGTCTGCTCCTATGTCGTCTCCCTGCTGCGGCCCGAGATTATTCGCGACCTCGATCTTCCCCGCCACGGCCTCGAGATTCTTCCGCTCGACGGCACATTCACGCCCATGCCCAGCGGTGACTATCTCTGGCGTGTCAACGATCACGGCAAGACGCACCGCGAGATCGCCCGCCACTCGCGCGTCGACGCCGAGGCCTACGACGAATTCGGCAAGGCGATGCAGGCCATGTGCCGCTTCGTGAAGCCGATCCTGAGCATGGTGCCGCCGGATCCGACGACTCTGAATCCGCGCGAACTGATGAAGCTGCTGTTCATCGGACGCCGCTTCCAGGGAATGTCGAGCTACGACAAGTACAACCAGGTGCAGCTCATGACGATGAGCGCCATTGATTTTCTGGATCAATGGTTCGAGACCGACGTGCTCAAGGCCACGATGTCCGCCTCGGGGATTATTGGAACGTTTCTCGGCGTCCGGTCTCCCGGTACTGCTTACGTGCTGTTGCACCACTACATGGGAGAGATCGACGGAGCGTTCCGCGCATGGGGATTCGCGCGCGGAGGGACGGGTGCGATTTCGAACGCGATTGCCGACGCTGCCCGCGAAGCAGGAGTTGAGATCCGCACGCAGGCGGGCATTTCGCAGATCATCGTCAAGAACGGCAAAGCAAAGGGCGTCGTGCTATCGAATGGCGATGAGATCTACGCGGACGTGATTTCGTCGAGCGTCGATCCGCGGCTCACCTTCACGCGATTCATTGAAGCGCAGCATTTGCCGGGAGATTTCCTCGAAGAAGTGAACCGTTACAAGTTCCGCGGATCGTCGGGCAAGGTGAATATGGCCCTCGACGCGCTGCCGAACTTCAAGTGCATGCCCGGACCCGGAGCGCATCTGCGCGGAGCGATCTCCATCTCGCCTACGGTCGAGTACATGGAGCGCGCTTACGACGAAGCGAAATACGGACACTTCTCCAAGCGTCCTTACATCGACATGGTGATTCCATCTCTCACCGATCCCTCGGTCGCGCCGCCGGGTAAGCATGTGCTGTCGTGCTTCGTGCAGTATGCGCCGTACAAGCTCGCGCCGGGCCTCAGCTGGGATACGGAGAAAGAAAAGTTCGGCAACACTGTGGTCGACACAATCTCCGAATACGCGCCGAATCTGAAAGACATCATCATCCAGAAGCAGGTCGTTACTCCGCTCGATCTCGAGCGCGAGTGGGGACTGAGCGAGGGCAACATCTTCCAAGGTGAGCTTTCGCTCGAACAGCTGTTTTTCCTGCGTCCGGTGCCAGGATGGGCGCAGTACCGCACGCCGATCAAGAATCTCTACATGTGCGGATCGGCAACGCATCCTGGAGGCGGCATCATGGGCGCGAATGGCCGCCTGGCCGCACTCGAAATTCTCAAAGACATCAAGGGGGCGGCTTAGATGGCCTCGAACGGAAACAACCAGCGGGATGTCGTCATCATTGGCGGCGGCCACAACGGGCTGGTCACCGCCTTCTATCTGGCGAAGGCCGGGTTCAAGCCACTCGTTCTGGAACGCAGCGCGCAAGTCGGAGGAGCCGCGGTCACCGACGAATTTCATCCTGGATTTCGCTGCTCTACTCTCGCGCACACTGCCGGACCGCTTCGTCCCGAAATTATCCGCGACATGCAGCTCGAAAAACATGGGCTGATGGTGATTACACCAGAGGTCTGCGTCACGGCGCTTTCGCCCGATGGACGGGCACTTACGCTTTATCAGGACGTAGCCAAGTCTGCCGAGCAGATCAGCGCGTTTTCACAGAAAGATGCGGCCAAGTATCCAGAATTCCAGCAGTCGCTCGCCAAGATCAGCAAGGTCATCGCCGAGGCATTGGCAACGACTCCGCCGAATATCGATGATCCCAGCCGCGGCGATCTGTGGAGCATGTTGAAGACCGGGCGCGCCATCCGCAAACTCGGAAAGAAAGATATGTTCCGGCTGCTGCGCTGGGGACCGATGGCGGTCGCGGATCTGGCCTCGGAATATTTCGAGACCGAACTGCTTCGAGCTGTCATTGCGGCTCGCGGCGTGTTTGGAACATTTCTTGGACCGTGGTCTGCCGGGAGCGCGCTGGTCCTGCTGATTCGCGCTGCAGCCGATCCGCATCCTGCGGGATCAGCGTGCCTCGCAGTCGGTGGCATGGGATCGATCACCACAGCGATGGCGGACGCCGCAAAAGCTGCTGGCGTCGAAATTCGCACGAACGCTGAAGTTATCGAGATTCGCATTCAGAACGGAGCCGCCACCGGCGTGCTGCTTTCAACCGGCGAAGAGATTCAGGCGAAAGCTGTCGTGTCCAACGCCGATCCGAAACGGACGCTATTGAAACTGACCGATCCCGTTCATCTTTCCCCCGACTTCGTGCAGAAGCTGCAGCACTATCGCGGAAATGGAACGGTGGCGAAAGTCAACCTCGCCCTCTCTGCCCTGCCGAAATTTACCGCGCTCAATGGCAACACGGCTGCGCTGCGAGGACGCATTCACATCGGCCACGAGATTGACTATCTCGAACGCGCGTTCGACGAATCGAAGTACGGAGATTTTTCAAAGCAGCCATATCTCGAAGCCACCATTCCATCGCTCACCGATCCGACAATGGCTCCCGAAGGCAAGCACGTGATGTCGATTTACATGCAGTACGCGCCTTATAAGCTGAAGGGCGACTGGGAGCAGCAGCGCAAGGCGCTCGGGCAAACGGTTGTGAAGGCGCTGGCGCAGTACGCGCCGGATTTGCCGGAACTGATTCTGACGCATCAGATCATCACGCCGCACGATCTCGAAGAGAAATACGGACTCACGGGCGGACAGATTTTCCATGGAGAACTCGCACTTGACCAGTTCTTCACCATGCGCCCGCTGCTCGATTGGGCGCGCTACCAGACGCCGATCGAGAACCTGTATCTGTGTGGAAGCGGCACGCATCCCGGCACGGGATTGACCGGCGGGTCAGGCGCGAACGCGGCGAGGGAGATTGTGAAACAGTTACGAAAATAGGCTATTCGTGGTACTCAGGAAGAATAAGCGGAAGGTCTGACTTGTGATCCTTCAGAAATCCCTCAATGTACTTCGGAGGAAAGCCTGCTCGCCTGAGGTAAGTGAGAACCTCCTGGCGGCTCATATAGCGATTGGTTCCACCAACCAAAGAGGCGGCGGCATCGTGCCAATTTTCAAACCCGTCCGCCAGATCAGATTCGAAGTCTTCGTCACCGCGTAGCTCAGGGTGTGACTTATATGTCGCGACGAGTTGCTCCGCAGTCTGCACCAACAACTCCCGATATTGGTCGTTGAACCATTGGCGAATCTGGTTCGCATCACTCGCCGCATTCATGCGGGCTTGTTCTAGCTCCTGCTGTTGCAAGGCGGCTTCATCCTCGTTTCGCATGGGTGGAGCGCTACGCTCAAGTTCTAACATCCGCGAATAGAGCTTCGGCTGCTCGACCTGCATTTTGAGCCAAACGACTTCGTGCAAAAGTTGGCCATAGGTTTCAGGCCACGTCTTTGCACAGTCGCTAAGATGCCTCCGCAAAGCTGCAACTGCTCGTGAATCCGGCACGAGGGTTAGGTGGACGTCGTAACCACACTCTGAAAAACGCGTGAGGTGGTTCGACCAGTCGAGATTGTCGTCCAAGCTGACTTCAACTTCGTCGGATGAAGAATGCGTTTGAACTTCTCCAAACCGACCGTCGACTTCCAAATCAAAGGCCAGTATTGCCTTCAGCTTATACTCGCCGGGGTAAACCGGAAATGGCTCGCCAAGAGTTACTGTGTTCCATTCAGGTGTCTGCGACTGTCGCGAAGGCAGCCGATTGCCGATAGTGCCACACCCGCCCCGGGGTTCGGGAGGCAAGTCGCCGAATTGAGCATCCTCCCACGTCATCTGATCGATGCGATCGGCTGACAGTCGAGCGTCGGAAGATAGCGGCTCAGCTTTAAGGGCCACGACACACGGCGAGAGATATTGCCGGCTGAGTGGATCAAGGCAAGCCGCTTCAAGCACAATCGGCTCGCCCAGGTGAAACGAGGTTCTGCCATCCTTTGCCCGAAGAACAATACGTATGTCTTCCGCAATGGATACTCCGCTGAAAGCGGCGATAGTCGCTACGAACACGAACAGGTGCGCGACAAGTGATATCGACAGACGCCGCACGGAAAGCCCCTTCCGCAACGATACGCTCACCGATTTGAACATCCCAAGTTACCCCAGTTATCCCTGTGCAGGTTACCGGTATCCACGAGCGCTGATACACTCGATTGTCGCGCATGAAATCATCCGCCATCCTGCTGCTCTCCTGCCCCGATCGCAAGGGCGAAGTCGCCACCATTGCGGATTTCATCTTCCGCCATGGAGGAAACATTCTCCATGCCGACGAGCATGGCGATGCGGAATCCGGACTCTTCCTGATGCGGGTCGAATTCGATCCCACAGATTTCGATTTCGACCTTGTTGATTTTGCTAAACACTTTTCGCCGGTCGCGGAAGCATTCGCCATGAAGTGGCGCCTGGCGCAAGCATCGCAGCGCCAGCGCATGATCATCCTGGTCTCGAAATACGATCACTGCCTCGTCGATCTGCTCTATCGTCATAAGAGCGGCGAACTTGCCTGCGAGATCCCGCTGATCATTTCCAACCACTCCGATAATCAACCAATTGCCGACTTCTACCACATTCCTTATGCCGTGATTCCCGTTTCCAAGGACAACAAGCAGGCCGCCGAAGCGCACCTGCAGAGCCTCATCGAGCAGCACAGGCCCGACTTCATGGTGCTGGCTCGGTACATGCAGATTCTGTCGAACGAATTCGTGAAGCGCTATCCGCAGCGCATCATTAATATTCACCACTCTTTTCTGCCCGCTTTTGTGGGAGCGCGGCCTTATCATCAGGCCTTCGAACGCGGAGTCAAGCTGATCGGCGCCACCAGCCATTACGTCACCGAAGTCCTCGACGATGGCCCGATCATCGAGCAGGACGTCGTCCGCGTTTCGCACCGCGACACCGTCGACGATCTCATCCGCAAAGGCCGCGATCTTGAAAAAGTCGTGCTCTCGCGAGCCGTTCGCTGGCACGTCGAGAACCGCGTTCTGCTCTATGGAAACAAAACCGTCGTCTTCTGAACCGGCTGTACATGTACTTCCGGGACAATCGCTTCCCTTCTAATCCTCACTCCGGTAGTAACTTGCACCGTTGGTAACCTTTCCGCTTTACTTGAACATGAGTAAAGTTTTAGAGGAATTCTGACGATTGGGGGAATCGTTTGGCTGAGGATCTTCGGTTTGAGTTAGCCATTCTGGCGACGGTCCAGGGCTTCTACCAGAAGCTCCTGCGGGACACGCTCGGCGGAGATGTGCCCATTCCGAGGGGTCTCGACGAAGACGCGCTGCGCCATTCCGACCGCGAACTCCCCAATACTCTCTCGCAGATGTATCGCTGGCTTCACCTGCTCGACATGGCGATCACTCCGGCGATGCTGCGCCAGGCGCTCACCCCGGATACAGATTCGGAAGTTGCCGAAGGATTGCTGCGTTATTTCGTCCGCCGACGCGAACCTACCGACATCAATCGCGACAAGACCGACCTGATCGCGACGTTTCTCTATCGCCATCCGCGCGTTCCCGGACAATGGGAGCAAAGCGGCTACGGACTCGATGGCGCGCTGCCGCTGTCTCCATTCGAAATTGCCTTGATAGAAATTTTGGCCGACACCGATGTACCGTCCCTTCCCGAGGAACACGTGCAACTGCTGCGTCGGTTCGATCCGTTCCTCGAAGAGGTCAAGCGCTTCCGTGATTTCAATGCCCTGATCGACTCCGGAATGATCGGGCGCGTGCGGGAGTTGAAACAGTGGCTCGATTCATCGTTCTATCACCCCGGCGTGCTGGCCACCGTCGCTTCCTACAACGCAGCCTTTGGAATGCGATTCGACGAACTTTTCACGAAGGCGATGGGCGAGATCAAGAATTTCGGACAGGCGCTCGAAGAAATGGGCGGGACGATTCTGACCACCGTCGATGGAGTGGAAGTCACAGTCGAACACGTCGCGGCGATCCAGGAAAAGCAACTTCTGCAAGCCGACTATAACAGCGCCTTCGAAAAATTCAGGCGCGTATCGAAGCTGAAGAAAGAACTCGACCGCAGGCCGCCGATCCGACGTTCGTTGTTAACCCCGGCGGCGCAAAACACCCGTCCAGCGGGAAGTGCAGCAGCGGCGCCGAAAGCGGCGAAAGCTGCCACCGCGAAAGCTCCTCCTGCGGCCCCGGTATTTCAGCCGCTAGCGATCACGGCGCAGCAGTTGTCGGCGGAAGAAGCCAAGCTGCGGCGCGTGGAAGAATCCATTCGCGTGTTCGTGCGCGTCGCCGATCCGAAGTATCGCCAAGTCGTCCCGATGCGTTTCTTTAACCTGACCTTAACAGCATCGGAGGCCGACGCCTACAGCGCGGCATTCCTCGAGGAAAAGAGTCTTCGCGCGGATGTGGCGCGCACG
>DATJOA010000069.1:0-5380 GCA_035507635.1 Candidatus Acidiferrales bacterium | reverse complement strand
GCCGATACGCGCGATCTGGTTGGAATCTTCCAGAAATCCGGTAAGGCCGACGTCAATGCCGCCGTCGAAGCAGCGAAGCGGGCCTTCGCCAAGTGGCGCCTTGTACCCGCTCCACGCCGCGCCGAAGTCGTTTTCCGGGCTGCCGAAATCCTGATCGAGCGGAAAGAAGAGTACGCCCGCGACATGACTCGCGAGATGGGCAAGGTGCTTGCGGAAACTCGCGGCGACGTGCAGGAAGCCATCGATGCCGCCTATTACAACGCAGGCGAGGGACGACGGCTCTTCGGCCCGACCGTCCCGTCGGAAATGCCGAACAAATTTGCTATGGCAGTGCGCCAGCCGATCGGGATCTGCGGAATGATCACGCCGTGGAACTTCCCCATGGCGATCTCGTCCTGGAAATTGTTGCCCGCCATCGTTTGCGGCAACACTTGCGTCATCAAGCCAGCGCAGGACACTCCGCTTTCAACCTTCAATCTCGTACGCGCCTTAACTGACGCCGGCCTGCCGAAGGGCGTCATCAACATCGTTACCGGATTCGGCGCCGAAGTTGGCACGCCTCTGGCCGAGCACCCGGACGTTCGCGCCGTTTCGCTCACGGGATCGTCCGCGGTCGGAAAGATTGTCGGAGGCATTGCCGCTCAGAGCTTTAAACACTGCTCTCTCGAACTCGGCGGAAAAAATCCCATGGTCGTGCTCGACGACGCCAATCTCGATCTCGCGATCGAAGGTGGTCTGTGGGGCGCCTTCGGCACGACCGGACAGCGCTGCACCGCCACCAGCCGGATCATTGTGCAGAAAGGCGTTTACCGCGAGTTCGTGGATCGTCTCGTCGATCGCGCGAAGAAATTAAAGGTGGGCAACGGGCTTGATGAAACCGTGCAGATGGGACCGGCCATCAACGAGAGACAACTCCAGACCGACCTGAGCTACGTCGAGATCGGCAAGAACGAAGGTGCGAAGCTGCTCTGCGGCGGAAATCGCCTCAACAAAGGCGAATATCAGCACGGATGGTTCATGGAGCCAACGGTATTCTCGGACGTCGATCCGAAGATGCGGATTGCGCAGGAAGAGATCTTCGGCCCCGTCGTTTCGATTATTCCCTGCGACGATCTGACCGATGCGATCGAGATCGCGAACGGGATCGAGTACGGCCTCTCTTCGGCCCTCTATACCAAAGACGTGAACAAAGCATTCTCGGCAATTCGCGACCTTTATGCGGGGATCACTTACATCAATGCGCCGACCATCGGCGCCGAGGTTCACCTGCCCTTTGGCGGGACCAAGGCCACCGGCAATGGACATCGCGAAGGCGGCATCGGAGCGATCGAGTTCTACACGGAGTGGAAGTCGGTGTACATCGACTATTCCGACAAGTTGCAAAAGGCTCAGATCGACCGCGAAGATTAACCTAAGTGGCTGTTCGGTGGCTAGAAAAATCAACCACCACTAGTCGCCAACCACTGCCTTTCATACAGGTACGTCGGTAATCTTGCCCGGCATTACTTGGCATCCTAACTTGTTCAGGTGAGGCTTCCCCGGTCTCAACATTACTAATTGCGGGGTTGCCTCGTGAACGACCGTCTTCATTCCAGCTGCCCAATTCCTGCCAATTTGCGCTGGCGTATTTCTGTCTGCGCGGTCGCATTTGCATTCTGCCTCATTCTTGCCGCGCCTCCTGAGGTGCAAGCACAAAACACGGCCAAACCTGCGCATCGCAAGGTCATTGTGATGCTCGAACCGGAGTATCCGGCGGTGCTGAAGAACGGCCGTTTCGAAGGACAAGTACGCCTGGATGCCACCGTTCTTGCCAACGGCACCGTCTCGAAGGTTGAGGTCAAGGGGGGCAATCCCATGCTCTGCCAATATGCGGCCCAGGCAGTCATGCGTTGGAAATACGCTCCCGGACCGGCTCAGACGGTCGAAGAAGTCGTGTTCAACTTCGACGCCACCACGAGATAGGCTTGCCCCGAGCGTTGCTACCGGCGCATTTTCTAGCACTCGCGGTTGCCTGCATTTAGAATCTCCTTTTGGCCTCGGCACACATCCCGGGGCGAGGTTCGAATGACTACAGTCAGTTCATCGCAGCAGGTCTCTTCCGCTTCTCGCCTCAACAACGTCCGATATGCCATTCGCGATCTGGCCTGCGTGGCCGACGAAGTGATCCGCCAAGGGCACAAAGTCCTCCCGCTGAATGTTGGCGATCCGCTGAACTTCGACTTTCAGACACCGCCTCACATCGTTGAAGCCGTCTACAAAGCCATGCGCAATGGCAAGAACGGCTACGCTCCCTCCGACGGGATACCGGAAGCGCTGGAAGCGATCCGTGCCGAGGCCGCGGGCAAAGGCATCACGACGGTGCGTGACGTATTTGTCACCTCCGGCGTCAGTGAAACGGTTGATCTTTGCCTCTCCGCGTTGGTGAATCCGGGAGAAGACGTTCTGACCCCGAGCCCCGACTATCCTCTCTATTCCGCGGTGCTCTGCAAGCTGGGTAACCGCCTCAACACCTACGATCTGAACGAGGACGACGGATGGCAACCCGAACTGGCCGACATCAGGCGCAAGATCACTCCGCACACGCGCGGGATCGTTCTGATTAATCCGAATAATCCGACTGGATCACTCTGCACCCGTCAGATGCTGGAAGATATAGCGGAACTCGCGCGACGCCATAACCTGATCGTTTTTTCCGACGAGATCTATGACAAGCTGATTCTCGACGGCACGCCGCATATTGCCTTCGCTTCGGTGGCGCCGGACGTGCCTTGCGTAACCTTCGGAGGCATGTCGAAGAACTACCTCGTTCCCGGATGGCGCATTGGATGGGGCATCGTCTCCGGTGATGCGGCTGCTGTAAAAACGTACTGCGAAGGCGTTCACCGTCTGCTGCGGGCGCGCTTGTGCGCCAATCATCCCGAGCAATACGCGATCAAAGCCGCCCTGGAAGGTCCTCAGGATCATCTCGTCGAAGTGCAACGGAAGTTACGTTCGCGCCGCGACCTTACCCAGAAATGGTGTGAGTCGACGCCTCGCGTGAGTTGCGTGGCTCCTCGCGGAGCGTTCTACGCCTACCCACGTATCGATATTCCGGAAAGCGACGAGATATTCGTGAAGGAATTGATACGCCAGAAGCACGTGATGGTCGTCCACGGGTCGGGCTTCGGCCAGAAACCGGGAACGCAACACTTCCGCATCGTGTTCCTGCCAGACGAGGCGACGCTGACGAAAGCCTACGCAGGCATCGCAGAATTCATACACGAGCGATATGACCGCGCTTGATCGCGACCGCGGCATGTGAGAGCACGTGCTCCGTACCTCGGTTCATCTTTCTCTTTCCCGGCGAATCTGTTTAAATCGAAGTTAAGCAACACCGCGATCCTGGCGGTGTTCCTACAATTGTGGTAGACATACACTCTCACATTCTTCCCGAAGTCGATGATGGACCGAAGTCCTGGGACGTCTCCATCGAGATGTGCCGCCGCGCCGCGGCCGACGGCATCACGCAAATGGTCGCCACGCCTCACGCCAACGAACGCTATCACTACGACCGCGAAGTGCTGAAAGGAGTCGCCGCCCGCCTGCAGGATCAAGTTGGCGATTCGCTCAAGATCGGCCTTGGCTGCGACTTCCACCTCTCGTACGAGAATATACAGGATGCGATCGCTCATCCGACGCGCTACGTCATCAACGACACGCGCTATTTACTCGTCGAGTTCAGCAATTACAGCGTGCCCCAGGAGAGTTCAGGCTCGTTTCAGAAGCTCGGCGATTGCGGAATGACCCCGATCATTACGCATCCGGAGCGGAATCCGATTCTGCGGGAAAATCTGCAGCGCATTGTGGAGTGGGCCGAACAAGGATGCGTGGTTCAGGTGACGGGCTCTGCCCTGACCGGATTTTGGGGCGACCGCAGCCGGCGCGCCGCCCTGTGGCTACTTGAGCATCAGGCGGTCCACGTGCTGGCAACGGACGCCCACGATTTAGAAAAACGCGTGCCGATTCTCTCGACGGCTCGAGACGCCGCGGCGGAAATTTGCGGCGAAGAAATCGCCGAAGCCCTGGTGGAAACGAATCCTGGCGCGATCATCAACAACGAACCCCTGCCGTATTTTCCAGCGCCGCAGTTGATGAGCTACCGGAAAGGCAGCCGGTAGCAGTCAGTGGCTGGAGTCAGCGATTGGGCCTAGTGATTCGTAATCGCGATTCCCATCCGCAACGCCCGATGCAATTCACTTCATTCATCTATCAGATCGGAACAAGGTTTCGACGGTCTTTGGCTGAATACTAACGGCTGAAAGCTGACAGCTGAAGGCCGAGAGCTGATGCCTATCTCTGCGGACCGGTGGAATCGCTTGAGGCGGGAGTTGGAGCTGGCGCGGCAGGCGTCACAGGTTGAGCGGCTGGTGTAGGACTTGTGGAAGTCGGCGCCAGTGACTGTGCCTTCGGCGGGTCGGGCACCGTCGTCATCGCGCTGTCTGGATTGAGGAGATGATCTTTGCTCGGCCCCAATCCCAGCTTGATCAGTGCGCGCGAATCCGGAACTGTCTTGCTCTGCCAGCCATTATCGGCTTGATACTTGCGCATGGCGTCTTCACTGGCCTGATTCCACGTGCCAGTCGCTTCTCCGCTGAGATAATGCTCGCGGATTAGCGCTTCCTGAATCGCCTCTGCCCGCTCCGAGTCGATCTTCTGCTGGCCCCGAACCCGCGACGTTTTCTTTCTGTGCGACGAATATTTCGCAGAGCGCTTCGAAGAGGAATGTGCAGACGAATAGGGTTTTGCCCCGGTTGTGTGATGGACTGCGGTCTTAGGGGCTGCGGTCTTTTTGGGGGCAGTACTATCCGCGCCAGAACTCTGGCGAGCGCTGGCAAGGGGAATCAGGGCACACGCCAGGATCAAGCCGCAAATCCGGCCTGATCCCCTGCCTGAATTTCCGCCTCGAAGAATCACTGCGAATCTGCTCCGCCGGGCGTTCTGAAAAGAAAATGCCCAACGACGACCGGCACTGTCATCATCCTCGATAATCGAGACGAGTGCCAGTCCCCGCTGGGCAGAACTGCGTTACGGAAGTGTACCGGCCAGGAAGATGGTTCCATCCTGCCGCGTCGATCCGCGCTGGCGAACCAGGAACACCACATCCTGTCCGCTCTTCAGATTCGACTCGATCCGGCTGAAATCTTCCTCGCTATTCACGGGCTGCTTGTTGATCTGCAGGATGATGTCACCGCGCGCCAGGTTGATGTCTTCCGCGAATGAGCCCGGCTTCACGTCCTGCACGATGACTCCCTTGCCCGATTCCATGTCGAGCCGGTCTGCCATCTCCGGCGTAATCTTTCTTACGGTGATGCCGAATTTGCTCTGCTTCGGAGCATTCTCG
>DATJOA010000068.1:0-7874 GCA_035507635.1 Candidatus Acidiferrales bacterium | reverse complement strand
TTGAGGTCGGTAGCATTGTCGTTTAGCGAGCAGTCGCTGACGTGGTCACCCGCTCTCCCGAGAATGACCGCGTGCTTCGGCCCGGCAACTTCGTATCCCAGATGATTGGTAAGAATTTTCAGCTCGCCCGCGAAGGACGCTACAGAAAAGAGGAAAGGTAGACCGCACACGAGAACCCAGAGAACCAGCCGCTTCATGATTGCCATCCTTATGACGTTGTCAGGACAACGGCATAGAGTAGGCCTTCTGGCAAGGATTCTCCAGTATCAATTCTCTACCGACGCTTTGATCATGGGATGAACCGCTTCCGGTTCAAATGCTGTAACCGGGGCGTCGGTCAGTTCCAAGTTCGTATTGCTATTTTCCATCTGCTAGGTTCTGAGGCCCTTGGCCTCCCGTCTGGCGAGTAACGCGATAAGCAAAAACGCGGCGAGGATTGGAATTGCGAGGAGCCACTTGAACTCTACCCAGAAAACGGCAACACCCAACAGCACTCTTCCATAGAGCGGCACCGCGATACCCTGCTCCATCCATCGATTGACGGCGGCTCTCATTACGACTTCCAGGACCTGCAATCCAAGAACTCCGGAGACCAGCAAGCTGGCGGATACGACAGCAGTTTTACGACGCATAATCCTCCCTTCGCAGCGGTCACTTCGAGACTGATGCTGCGCTGCACTCTCAATTTTCGTTGAGGGATCATGACTCCAGAAAGATAACGGATGTAATCAATACAGAAGGCTATATTGCGCCATCGGTTTGCCTGTTCTGGAGCGGGCCGGAGGCCTATGCATACTCAGTACAGCACCTTTAACGAGAACTGAATCTGCCGCGACGTGCCTGAGGTCTTGCTGATAATCCCGAAGCCGCTGCCCGTGACGATGTTCGACGGCAGTCCGAAATTCACGACGTTGAAGATGTTGAAGAACTCGGCGCGAAACTCCAGCGTTCCGAGCTCAGCGTTGCCGCGATGGCCGAATGGCGTGTCTTTGATCAGCGCGATGTCGTAATCGTGATAGCCGGGTCCGCGGAACGTGTCGCGGCCGAGCGTGCCGAAGCGTCCCTGATTCGGCCCCGTCCCGCCCGGAATATTGATTGGGATATAAAAGAAGGACTGATTCCCCACCGCGCCCATTCCGAAATAATCGTCGCGCACCGTGCGACTAGTCGAGAGATGTGGCATGCTCACAAGATCGGGACGGTCTCCTCCGCCTAGGCCAGCACCGGTTTGCTGGACTCCCGAGAACACCGAAAATGGTGAGCCGGTGTTCAACGAAGTGATATTCAGGAATTGCCAACCTCTTGTCAGCGTCTTGCTGACCGGCTGAAGAAATCCGATCCGGTCGAGCGGTAACACCTGAATCACGCTCGCCGCAAACACGTGCGTCACATCGAACGTCGAGGGACCCTTTTCCGCTGACGGGTGCCAGGGATTTTGCGGTGCGGTCTGCAACACCGTCCCCGACGTTCCCAGCAATCCAGCCAGCACCGAACTCGTATCATCCAGCGCCTTCGAATACGTATAGCTCGCCTGCACTCCGAGGCCGAGCCGCGCCGAATTCTTGGTGATGCTCGTCTGCAGTGCGTGATAGGACGAATGCGACCCGCTGCTCATGATGGTCTCGGGACCGAAGCCTCCCGTGGCATGGCATTCCGAGTCGAACTGCGTGAACGGCGCGAAACCCTGGCAAGCGCCGCCGTAGCCATTCGGGTTGTAGTATCTCGCCAGATGAATTCCTGCTGTGCCCACGTATGCGACGCTCGCCTTGAAATCGTGGAAGTCATGATCCACCCCCGCCGTCCAGTTGCCCATGTATCCGTTGCCGAAGTTTTTGGCGATTCCCGGCACCGTCAGCAACTGCACATTTCCCGGCGTCAGGGCATCCAGGTCGGCCTGAAAGCGTGCATAGTCGAACACGGTGTTGGCGGGAACATCCTGTGAACGGCCCGTGGCAAAGATCGGTTGTCCCTGGATGTTGTAGGCGGTAGGGAGATTCAAAGGCACGAAAGTATTCTGGAAGTTGATCGGCTCCGATGGCCGCGCATAAATTACAGGCGAAAATTCAAACGGAATTCCCGCTGTCAGCGCGTTGTCCTGCCACAAGTTCGGAATGAGCGTCGTGATCGCGCCTCCCGCATGTAAGACCGTGTGTGTATTCAAAGAGTAATCGAGCGCCAGCCGCGGCCCCCAGCCGTTCCAATCCTGATCGTAGGGAGGCTGCGGATTAATCAGGATTTGTTGAGTCGCGTTCGGATTGCCGTAGCCCGTCGGCTTTCCATCGGCGCCGAGAAAGACAGGCAGCGATGTGCGTTTGGTGGCTTCGTGAATTCGACTATTCACCTCGTAGCGCACGCCGTAGCTCACCGAAAGCTTCTGTGTTGCCTTCCATACCTCCTCAAAATAAAACCCGTATGCCTCGCGCCGGACTCCTGCCTCGTTGAACTTATTTCCCACCGGAGTAATGCTCGCCGCTGCCATGATGTTGTAGGAATAAGGAGACGCTGTAAGAAGCCCGGTGAGCGAATCTGGCAGCGGATCTCCAACCTGAATATCGTGCATCCCGCTCGCGGAGGTTATCTCCACCGGCGAAGAAACTGAGCCTCCGCCAAATTCGTAAATGCCGTTGGTATTCACGCCGAAGATCGTCGAATCACGGTTTACCCGGATTTCCGTTCCCCACTTGAACGCGTGCTTGCCACGGATCCACGAGAAATCCTGCTTGATCTGATACAGATTGCTGTACGAACCAAAGATCGATCCCGCGGGCTGGTTGTAGGGCTGGTACAAAGCGTCCGCATAGGTGATCCCCGGCTGAACGTGATTATTAGTGGGGAAAAAGGGCGTGCTGCGGATGTAGCTCAGCGACGTATCCGACACCATGTGCGGAGAAATTGTTCGTGTGTAGTGCACGCCGGCGTTTCGCTGGTGATCGAAAAACTGTATCCCGAATGTCGGATTGATTGCCGTCTGATCCGGGTTCGTCAGCGGCCCGGTCACCTGATTCAAACTGAACCGCGTCATCAGCGAGGCTTTATTGGAGATCTTATGATCGACGCGGATCGAGAACTGATCCGTCACGGTGACCACCTTCGAAGACGCCGCGTACGTGCGGGCCCCGAAGGCTCCGTTCGGCTCGTTTGGCATCGGATATCCATTGAGCACGCCCTGGACTTCCGGGTTCACCGGAATCGTCAGCGTGTCGCCCGGATACGTCGTGGTATCAATTCCCTTGCGCTCGTCTGCGGTCGGCACGGGAATTACCTGCGTCGTGCCCAGCACCTGGCGAAATCCCTGGTACTCGCCGAAATAGAAGGTCTTGCCGTGCCCGTCATAGAACCCGGGAATTACGACCGGTCCCCCGTTCGTGAAACCGAACTCATTGCGAGCAAAAGGCGGAATACGCCGCCGAACGGTCGGATCTTTGTAATCGAAGTAGTTCCGCGCATCGAACGACGCGTTCCGAAGGAACTCAAATAACGTGCCGTGAATCTGGTCGACTCCCGACTTGGTCACAACGTTTGTATAACTAGCCGCGCCGTGCCCGACGTCGGCCGGCATCACTCCGGCGCTGGACTGCACTTCCTGAATGGCGTCGACATTGAAATTCGAGAACGTCGCGCCGCCCATCTCCGGATCGGTCGTGTCAAAACCGTCCGTGGCGAAAACCGTGGTGACGCCGCGCTGCCCGTTCACCGCAAACTGCTGCGTGAAGTTCGCCGCGCCATTGGCATCGGTCATCGTTCCGGCTGCAAGCAGCAGAAGTTTGCTGAAATCGCGGGCATTCAGCGGCAGGCTGGAAACTTCGGCGCTGGAAAGATGTTCTCCGCCACTGGCTTGGGTGGAGGCCTGCCCGCTGGGAGAGGGCGTAGTCACTTCCTGCGAAGCCGCGGACGGTACTTGCAGCACTTGCCCCGAACTCGTGAGTTGCAGAGAAAGTCCAAGCGGCTTCTCCCCGCTGACAAAGACCGGGGACTTTCCCTTCCAAACTCTCTCGCCGAATTGTACGGATATTTGATAAGAACCCGCCTCGATCGCCGGAAACGCAAACTGGCCTTCGACAGATGTCGTCGCCGTGAATGCTCCGTGTCCCGATGCGGAATCCAGCTTCACGATAGCCCCGGAAATCCGTTTGCCATCGGCATCCGTGAGCATACCGGTCCATGAAATGCTGACTGTTGCCGCGACTGTACTGAGAGGAAACAGCAGAGCGAGCAGATAAAACCACCAACCGTGATTTGAAAGGGCCCGAGACATGAACCGGGCATTATAAAGGTGGCCGCTACCCAAGCGAACGGTCATTAGGCGGATATTGTTGTGCAAGTTGCGAACGGAGGTATCAACCCGCTACGGAGCGATTCTCCGTGATAGCATTTGTTAGAAGCTTCTCTCCCTCCGGCCGCAAATGCCCCGCCGATGGTCCATCCCGCTGGTCGCTTTCGTCTTCGCATTGGCCCTGTGTCTGCCAGCTACAGCTTCATCTGACCAGCCACGGTGGCTTGAGATTCACTCCACCCACTTCACCGTCGTCACCGATGCCGGCGAGGCGCGAGGCCGTGATGTTGCTCTCCATTTCGAGCAGATGCGCGCCGTGTTCGGTTTTCTGCTATCCAAAGACCGCCTGAACCAGTCGATTCCCTTGACCATCCTCGCATTCGGGAACGACCAGTCCTATTACCAGTTGGCACCACTGCAACAGGGACATCCTATCGACGCGCCAGGTTTTTTTCTCGCCGGCAGCGACCAGGACTTCATCGCGCTCAATATGTCGGAGTCGGATCCTTGGCGCGCCGTGGCGAAGGATCTGGCCACGATGCTCCTTACGTACAACTATCCACCGACCCAGCCGTGGTTCGATGCGGGTCTTACCGAATATTTCAGTACGATCCGGATCGTCGACAAACAAGTCGAAATCGGGGCAACGCCCGAGCTAAGCGCCGCACCCGGCGAAAAAGCGTCTATTGGCCAGATTCTCACCTCGCAGCGGTGGATGCCTTTGCCGGATCTATTCACTGCCAGGATCGATGCGCACGCTCCGGCGGCTCAGCGTGAATTATTCAACGCCGAATCGTGGATCGTGATGCACTACCTGATTCATGAGAAGAGGATCTCGGATGCCGGAACTTACTTCGGCTTGTACGTGGGCCGGCACGTCCCGATTGAAGACGCGATCAAGCAGGCTTTCGGAGTGAGTTCAGCGCAGTTGCAGCAGACGATTCAGGACTACTTCCATTCGCAGATTTCACCAGGCACCGCGCCGAAAACGTCTGCAGCGGCCAGCCAGCTCGATCACTTTCCAGTTCCCGTCGCATCCGGCGACTCCGCCATTACGGCGCAACCGATGCCCAGCGATGACGCCCTCGCGATCTACGCCGGAGTTCAGACTCGCATCCCCGAACGCCGCGATCTCGGTCTGAAAACTCTACAGCAACTCGCGACAACTCCCACCGAGGCCGATAAGAAAGCCGAACAAAAGCAGACGGGCAAGCGGGTCGGGGAAGACCTCCAGCAGCTTCCCAGCAACGCGATCGGAAATCCCATCGCGCATCGGATGCTCGCGTGGGACGACATTCAGCATGATGAGTTCGAACAGGCGTTCAAAGAGATCGGCGACGCCGCGTCCCTCAACCGCGGCGACATGTGGGTTCGGTACTACTTGTGCGTCGCCAAATATCGAATGGCGAAGGTCAAGCACTCCGAGATCCTGGGCCTGTCGAACATGATGCTGGACCTGCGGTCGGTTCTTGAATGGAATCCCGAAATGGCGGAGGCCTACGATCTTCTCGCTCTGGCGCGGAATGCCGGTGGAATTCCGGCGGAGGCTATGCCGTCAGAGCGCGCCGCCATTGCCTTGAGCCCTCGCAACGAGCATTACACTCTCCATCTCGCCCAGATCTACGTTGCGAGCAAGAAGTGGGACGCCGCGGGCGCTCTGCTCGATCGCTTGAAATCCAGCGACGACGCGGACATCGCGTCGCAAGCCCGCGATTTGCTGGCTCAGTCTGGAGCCGAGCGCAAGTACGGCATCGCTACAACTGGCGTCTCCGCTCAGCCTAAATTCGAGCCGCAGAAGTCCCCCTTCGATGTGCTCGATGAAGATGCCGCGAAGCGCGAGGCCACCGAAAATGCCGATCAGGCAAACACGACGGCAGACAAACGCGAGACGAAATATATAAAAGGACGTCTGGTCGCGGTCGATTGCTCGAAATCTCCCGAGGCGGTTCTCACTCTCAGTTCAGACCAAGGCACGCTGAAGCTTCGGACCACCGATTATCGCTCTCTACTTCTGATCGGCACCGATAGCTTCTCCTGCGACTGGCGCGACCGGCAGGTCACCGCGAACTACAAATCCAGCGGCGGGCGCGACGGCGATCTGGTCTCTCTCGAAATGCGCTGAAACTGACGCAACTGTCTCCGAATCTTGATCGTAGGAGGCGGAGGTTCTCACGAATCACACCATCTTGTGACCCGAGTCACTGCTCTCGACGAACCCGCACTCTAGCTTCAGCACAAGACGCTGAGTTGCCTAAATTCTTTTCGGCCCCGTTCTTCCCTCGCGACAACAACTCAGCGGCCCGCACGAAAAGCACTCGCAATCGGAGCTTGAGGTAAATGACAGCTGGAAAAGCTCACAAGTTTATCCCTGGTACATAAGGGCCGTACTTCAGCAGATTCAAGACAACAGCGTCGCTCCGGCGCCCTGCGCGTGCTCTGATCGCCACCTCTTCCCCGGAGGATATCGATGAAACTCGCAGTCAACACACTCTTGCTCCTGACAATCTCAGGAGCCATCGTCTCGTATGCACAGATCGCAAGCTTTGAACACGTTATCGTCGTTTTTCAGGAAAACCGTACTCCGGACAATCTTTTTCATGGCCTTTGCTCTACCCCTTACGGCACAGCGAGTTCCTGCAGCACGAAACCAACCAGCACGCAATACAATCTTCAAACCAAGAACTGGCTCGACAAGCATTCCTCTACGGGCGTAACCCAGCCATCATCGGTTGCATTGGCAAATGCATATGATCTCAACCATGCCCATAAGTCTTTCACGTCGATGTGCGATCTAAACAAAAATACAGGAGCCTGCCGAATGGACGGAGCTGGCGATGTCTCCTGCACCGGCACCTGTGTCAGCAAACCACAGTTCAAGTACGTCGACAATTCCAAGGGCAACCTGAATCCGTATCTCGACTTGGCTACTCAGTACGGATGGGCGAACTACATGTTCCAAACCAATCAGGGTCCAAGTTATCCTGCACACCAATTCATTTTTGGTGGGACATCAGCGCCCAGCGCCTCGGACGATGCGATCGGCACGTACGCGGCCGAGAACGTCAATCAGCACGGGGGAACCGGAACTGCAATCACCGGCTGTATCGCTCTGGCAACCTCGACGGTCGAACTGATCACAACAGAAGGCGAAACTCAATCGATCTACCCTTGCTTCGAGCATCAGACATTAGCCGATCTGCTGGACGGAATCAATGTCAGCTGGCGTTACTACACTCCTGACTCAAATAATCTGTGGACGGCCCCCAACTCCATCCAGCATATTTGCGTTCCCGACGCGCCGACCGGCGGAAAATGCACCGGCCCAGACTGGACTCAGGATGTAGTAGTCGGTCCCTCGAACGTCCTGACGGATGTCTCGACTTGCAAGCTGGCGCAGGTGAGCTGGGTCATTCCCGATGGCAAGAACTCCGATCATGCCCAAACGAACACCGGCGGAGGCCCTGACTGGGTCGCATCGGTCGTCAACGCCATCGGCAATAACGCCACATGCGCGGACGGAGAGAAATATTGGAATAATACCGCGATCCTGATTACCTGGGACGATTGGGGCGGCTGGTACGACCATGAGCCCCCAACCATT
>DATJOA010000067.1:0-32200 GCA_035507635.1 Candidatus Acidiferrales bacterium | reverse complement strand
CCTGCCGACAAGGTGCCGAGTCTCGTCGATAAAAACGGATACTTCTATCACGACTGGGAGCAGAACGAGCACATCAACCCGAAAGATGTGGAGGTTGAACTGCGCGCACAGATCGAGCGGGCGCTCACGATGGGGGTTCGCCCGACACATCTCGATTCACACCAGTACCGGCTGATCATGAGCGGCAAGGAGTTGTTCGACGTGATGCTGCGCGTGGCGCATGAGTACAAGTTGCCAATTTTCGTGACGAGAGATTGGTTTGCTGACCACCCCTATCTGCAACAAAGCCTCGGTCCCGAGGATATCCTGCTCGATCATACGGTCACGATCGGACCCGAAGTTGCCCCGGAAAAATGGGCCGAGTTTTACGCGACTGCTCTAAGAAATTTGAAACCCGGCGTGACGGAGTTCGTCATCCACCCCGGTTTTGACAATGAAGAACTACGCGCGGCCACCAGGGAACGCTCTACGTGGGGTTCGGCATGGAGGCAGCGCGACTACGATTTTTTTACGAGCGCCCAGTTTCGCGAGATTATGGCTCAGCAGAAGATTAGGCCGATCACTTGGCGGGAGCTAGCCCGCAAGGCCCCACAGAAGTAGGTGGGAGATTCCCTATTACTCTCATGTAGCCCTGAACCTTGATCCTGATTTTTCACTCCTCAGCACTTTTCCACACCCAGCTTGTGACATCTGACCTTGCCTTCCACAGCCGGGAAGGCAGATCATCGCCAAGGCGCTAGCGGCATACGGCGGGCACTCGCGGTCCACGCTAAGTCGCTTGAAATCAAGATTTTACCCGCAACTGATTGAGCGCCATAGATTACTTTGCAAATTTCCGCTAACTCGAAGATTCCAATGGACCACAGGGGGGAGGGGGGATACCCAGTATTTCGGAATTCAAGAATCGGAACTCACAAAAAAATCTTTCATTTCAGCGATCTGGCAAAAATATTTTTCGCGCAAAATCCACAGACGCTCCGCACTCGCCCTACGGACCAGTCGCTTCACGTCGAATCATGACTGATGCGCAGGCTTTCCAATCCTCACCCTGCTTTATTTCGCCGTGATCAAAGATGTTTCCGTGATCAGGTTACTTTCGATTCCACCTTTCGCGCGACCACGCAAGATCTTGCATACTTCTTCAGGCCGGAGAATGACTTTCATTCCCTCCTCTGCGCAAGCATTTGCACATAACACCTCGTAAAATGGCCCATCCTGCGGAAAATCCCAATTTAAGCTTTTATCCTTATCAATTTACAGTACAATGACTGAAACCTGAGCGGCACCGCAGGTGCTTGCTTGTAGTCCAGCGATTCGTGGTGTGAAGATCAACTGAGGTCAAAAACCTCAAAATTTACCGTCTCGTGAGCATGTCCCCCCTTTACATGTAGGAAGTCGTCACGGATTCCTTTCAGCGAGACATTTGCATCACATGCACTAAATAAAATCGACGAACCTTTGGAGGCTCACTCGCTTGTCCGCTTCTACTAGCCATTTGATCGCTCCGCACGGCGGGGAACTCGTTAACCTGATTGCGGCCCCGGAAAAAGCCGCCGAACTCAAAGCCCACTCTCGCGAGTGGCCGTCGTGGGATTTAACCGCACGTCAGATTTGCGATCTCGAATTATTGATGAGCGGAGGCTTTTCTCCTCTCACCGGCTTCATGACGAAAGCCGATTACGAAGGCGTCTGCCACAACATGCGCCTGGCCAGTGGCGTTCTCTGGCCCATGCCGATCACGCTCGATGTCACCGAAGAATTCGCCAAGAAGCTCACGCCCGGCAGCAGTAAAGTAGCGCTGCGCGATCCCGAAGGCGTCATGCTCGCAGTCCTGCACGTTGAAGAAGTCTGGCAGCCTGATCGCGCCGCAGAAGCGAGGGCAGTCTTCAACAGCACCAGCAAAGCGCATCCCGGCGCTGACTACGCAATGAACAAGGCGAATCCGTGGTATGTCGGCGGACGCATTGAAGGCCTGCAAGCTCCTTCGCACTACGATTTCCGCACGCTGCGTTTCACTCCCGCGGAATTGCGCGCTGAGTTTGCCCGTCTCGGATGGCGCCGCGTGGTTGCCTTCCAGACCCGCAATCCTATGCACCGCGCGCACGTGGAACTCACCTTCCGCGCCGCTAAGCAGGTTGAAGCCAATCTGCTCATTCATCCGGTCGTCGGCATGACCAAGCCCGGCGATGTCGACTACTACACCCGCGTCCGCTGCTATCAGTTGCTCAGTTCGAAGTATCCGCAGGGAACCCAGAAGCTCTCGCTGCTTCCGCTCGCGATGCGCATGGGCGGACCTCGCGAAGCCATCTGGCACGCGCTGATCCGCAAGAATCATGGCTGCACACATCTTATTGTCGGCCGCGATCACGCGGGCCCGGGCAAAGATACCGATGGCAAGCCCTTCTACGGCCCTTACGAGGCGCAGGAAGTCTTCAAGAAGCACGAGTCGGACATCGGCGTCACCATGGTGCCCTTCAGCATGATGGTCTACCTCGAGGACGAAGACCGCTACGTTCCCGACGACGAGGTCAAGAAGACGGATCGCGTTCTCAACATCTCGGGAACCGAGCTGCGCCAGCGTCTGAACGAAGGCCGCGACATTCCCGGATGGTTCACCTATCCCGAAGTCGTACACGAACTTCGCCGCAGCTTCCCGCCGCGCAGCCGCCAGGGCGTCACCATCTTCTTCACCGGACTTTCGGGCTCGGGTAAATCGACGATCGCCAACGCGCTGCTGACGAAGTTTCTGGAAGTCGGCGGCCGGCCAGTCACGCTGCTCGACGGCGATCTGGTCCGGAAGCATTTGTCGTCCGAACTCGGATTCTCCAAGGAGCATCGCGACATCAACATCCGCCGCATCGGTTACGTCGCGTCGGAAATCACCAAGAACGGCGGCATCGCCATCTGCGCTCCGATCGCGCCTTATGACGCGACTCGCAAGCACGTGCGCCAGATGGTCGAGCCCTACGGGGGATTCATCCTCGTGCACATCGCGACTCCTGTGGAAGTCTGCGAGCAGCGCGACCGCAAGGGACTCTACGCGAAAGCCCGCGCCGGCATTCTCAAGGAATTCACCGGGATCTCCGATCCCTACGAGGTTCCAGCGGATGCCGAGGTCACCATCAACACCGGGGAACTGTCTCCCGAAGAAGCCGCGCAGGAAATCATTCTGCATCTCGAACGCGAGGGCTTCATCGGGGTCAACGGAGCTGCAGCTTAGCCTGAACTGGGGCAACTATGGAACTGCTGGTAGCCAAAATCCTGGTTGGATTTGTCGTCGGCGTTCTCATCGGCCTGAGCGGTGTGGGGGGCGGTGTACTGCTGCTCCCCGTGCTGATCTTCGGCCTGCGAATCCCGGCGATCGTCGCGGTAGGTTCCGATGCTGTGTTCAACTTTTTCACCAAAGTGCCGGCCAGCCTGCTTCATCTGAAAAAAGGCACGGTGCGGAAGAAAGTCGTACTCGCCCTCGCCATCGGCAGCGTTCCAGGATCGATCTGCGGAGTCCGGCTGCTGCTGCACATCCGTCATCTCTATGGCGATGGCGTCAACAATTTCATCAAGACGGCTGTCGGCGTCCTGCTGATCATCATTCCGCTCTTGCTGCTGTTCCAGCGGCGCATTGAAGAGCGCGTGGCTCACCGTCCGCCGACCCTGAAAGGCTTTGCCGGAATGGCCTTCATCGGCCTGACGGCCGGCTTTCTGGTCGGAATGACCTCGGTCGGATCCGGCAGCATCATCATGATGTTGCTGTTGCTCTTCTACAGCTTCTCGCCCAAAGAGAACGTCGGGACGGATATCGTCCACGCCGTGATCCTGACCGGAGTGACCGGATTCCTGCAGTTCAAGCACGGAAATGTCGATCCGACCCTGGTCTTGACCCTGCTCATCGGTTCTATTCCCGGGGGCCTGCTCGGTTCGCATCTCGCCACCCGTTTGCCGATGCTCTGGCTCCGCCGCCTGCTCTGCGCGCTGTTGCTCATCACAGGGGCACGCATGTTGTGGGCGTGATCTGTCAAAATGAATCAACACATCATGAATTCTTCCTACGCTGACATCCTCAAGCGCATTGAAACGGCTCTGGAAGCCGCCCGCACTGTCTTTGCGCGCTTTACTCCGGGCGCCATCGAAACCGAATACAAGATTGGGCACGATCCCGTAACCGAAGCGGATCGCGCTGTTGACGCTGTGTTGCGTCAAGATCTGCTGCGCAATGGAGAAGGCTGGCTCTCGGAAGAAACCGTCGACGATTTCTCCCGTCTCGACAAACGCCGCGTATGGGTTGTCGATCCGCTCGACGGCACGCGCGAATTCGTCCAAGGCATTCCGGAATTTTGCGTTTCCATCGGATTCGTCGAGGACGGCCGCCCGGTTGCCGGAGGCATCTGCAATCCTGCGACGAATCAGACGTTCATCGGCGCCGTTGATTGCGGCGTTCTCTACAACGGCAAGCCCGCGCAGCCGAGCCAAAGAACTACTCTCAAGGGATCGTTGATTCTTGCCAGCCGAAGCGAGGTCAAGCGCGGCGAGTGGCAGCAGTTTCAGAGCGGCGACTACCAGATTCGTCCCATGGGCTCGGTCGCCTACAAGCTCGCGCTCGTATCTGCGGGCCTCGCCGACATCACCTTTACGCTGACCCCGAAAAACGAATGGGATGTGGCTGCGGGCGCGGCTTTGGTCGCAAGTGCGGGTGGATTCGTGAGCACTCTCGAAAATACGCCACTCGTGTGCAATCGGAAGAATCCGCTGCTGACCGGATTGCTTGCCAGCGGACCGCTTCTTAAAGACGAACTCTTATCGGCAGTGCAGTCGGATTTGCCAGCGCCAAGCGAGAAATAATCACCCGAAGGCGACGTAGCGAGCTACGTCTCTACGCGACCAGCTCCCGGTTCCGGGAGTTCTTTTTCTGACAGCCAATACTTTGCCAGGCACACCAGAGCCCGCACGCCATCTTTCCACCCGATCTTCTTCCCTTCCGCATACGTTCGGCCCCAATAACTGATGCCTACCTCATACACGCGCAACTTCCGCTTCGCGATTTTCACCGTGATCTCCGGCTCGAATCCGAAGCGGTCTTCTTCGATCGGAATCGCCTGAATCACTTCGCGGCGGAATACCTTGTAGCAGGTCTCCATGTCGGTCATGTTGAGGTTGGTCAGCATGTTTGAAAGCAGCGTCAGAAAGGCATTCCCGACCGAATGCCAGAAATACAGCACGCGGTGCGGACCGCTTCCCAGGAAACGCGATCCATACACGACGTCCGCCTGGCCTGACTCGAGCGGCCCCAGCAGCAGCGGATAATCCTTCGGATCGTATTCCAGGTCTGCGTCCTGAATGATGACATAATCGCCAGTCGCTTCCTGAATCCCGCGGCGCAGGGCCGCGCCCTTGCCCATGTTTTTCGGTTGCAGAAACACTCGCATCTGCGGCCACTGGTTCTGCAATTCCGCCAGAATCTCGCGTGAGCCATCGTTCGATCCGTCATCCACGCAAAGCAACTCGATCTCGAGGCCGACGGAAAACACGCGCTCGACCACTTGGCGCAGCGTCGCGCGTTCGTTGTAGACGGGCACCACAACCGAGACTTTCATAGGCGGAAGGTTGATTTTACTTTAGCCGCGCGCCTTTCCGATTGCGTGAAGGGGTACCCGCCTGCACTAAGGCTCGTCCCGAACCCTGCCGATACTCCTGACGAAGGAGCTACGGAGTGTTCCGCTGGACCATGATATTCGTACTGCTGACCGGCACAGCCTCGGCGCAGGTCTTCGCAGACGCGCCCTCGCCAACGCAAGACCGCTACCTGGATAAGACAAATATCATCCTGCTGGCGTCATTAACCGCGTGGCACGGCCTGGATGCGTATAACACCGAGCGCTCTCTGGATGACGGTGGGCGGGAGGTCTTTCCGGTGGCGCGTCATTTCTGCCAGTCCCGCGATCGGCGGATCGTCTATTTCGCAACAAACTACAGCCTGACAGTCCTCAGCAGCTATGCCCTGTATCGGATGCATCACAGAAAACTGGCGCGGCTCGCGCTGGTGTCAGGATCGGTATCGTCCGCATCAGGCCTGGGGTATTCGCTGGCCCACCGCTGAGGAACTTGATACGGGAAAGAACTTAATCGGCCGCGACGTCCTTCGGCGCGTCCGGCCCCTGCTGTCTCATGCGATTTGAAGGTAACCCGGCGTCGCGAATCTTGTACAGCAGCGCGCGATAGCTGATGCTCAACGCCCGCGCGGCCTGCTTGCGGTTCCAGTGGTGGTTCTGCAGAACCTTCAGGATGACCTTGCGCTCCAGTTCGCGCACGGCTTGCCGCGTCAGCTTCTTCAAAGAAATCTGGCCATCGACCGGAATTTCGGTATTGAAGAAATCCGGAGGCCGCGGCGTCAGGTCGGTCGAGATCACTTCCTCGCTGCCGAGGATCACGTAGCGCTTGATCAGATTCTCCAGCTCTCGAATATTTCCCGGCCAGTGATACTTTCGCAGCGTGTTCATCATTTCGACCGAAAGGGGTTTCGCGCGGCAGTTGTACTTCCGGTTGTGATATTCGAGGAAATAATTCACCAGCTCAGGAATGTCCGTCGCCCGCTCGCGTAGCGGCGGCAGATGAAGATTTACGACGTTGATGCGATAGAACAAATCGGAGCGGAACGTGCCGTTTTCAATTTCCTGTTCCAGCTTGCGATTTGTCGCGCACACAACGCGCACTTCGACTTTCTTATCTTCTTGCGCGCCGATGCGGCAGAACTGGCCGTCCTGCAGAAGTTGCAGCAACTTCGATTGCAGCGACATGTCCAATTCCGAGATCTCGTCGAGAAACAACGTTCCGCGATGGGCCATTTCCACGCGGCCCGGCTTCACTCCGTAGGCGCCGGTGAATGCTCCCTTTTCGTAGCCGAAGAGTTCGCTTTCAAGAAGCGTGCCCGGAATCGCGGGGCAGTTCACCTTTACCCACGGTCCGGTGCGCCACGGCGAATTCGCGTGGATCATGCGCGCAATGATGTCTTTTCCTGTGCCGCTTTCTCCCTGAATCAGGACAGGAACGTTCGCGCCCGCGAGCTTCATGAGACGTTCGCGGACGGCATGCATTGCCTCGGTGCGACCGAAGACAATGGCGTCGGGCGGCATCTCCCCCAAAGGCTGGACAAGCGTATTCACATTGCCGGTATTCATGGCTGGTCGCTACCAAGTGAGGGGAGACTGATTAACCTGCATTCCGAGAACCAATCGCACGAGGCTAAGAGGGGGACACTTCAATCTAGACTATCTGTTTAAGGACGATCAACTTACCAAAGAACCGACCCGGTACACGCCAGTAACCGGGCTCTAAGCGCAAGAGTAACACCACGCCACGTAACGTAGGCAAACATTTTCACAAAGCGGAAACTACTTTCCTTCGCGGTCCGACAGGCCTTCCTGCCAAGGCCAAAGGCCGCGAGAACTTCATGCCCAGCAGGTAATATCCATCCGCGGGAGTCGTTCGCAGCGTCTTCGCCCGCAGGCTCCTTGCTGCCTTGGGCAGTGATGCCTGGGTTCCGACGGGCGCGCTCGGAATTTCCAGCCGTAGCTGAGCCACAGAGGGCAATATGCGCCTGATGGCTACCAGCATGCCACCAGCGCTCACGTTCAGGGCAGTGGCAAATTCGAGGAATTCTCTGCCCTTGGCGTCTCGGCTGCGCACAAAAACAGGGATCGCGAGTGGTAGTCTGCCCCATTTGCGGCGCTCCAATTCCTGACGTTCCCCGCTCATTCCACCCCTCTGTAGGATGTTGCAACCATACGGAAGCACATAGGTGGCCAAAAAAATCGCGGAATTCATGCCCAACCAGCCAGCGGGGAGGTCAATTCCCGGCAAAACCGGCAAAACACCCGTGAATTTCAGCAGTTTTGTTCGTCTTTTGTTCGCTACCAACGGTTGCGACGACAACCCCGGATCCGGCCCGGAAGTGCAAGCTTTTGCTACACTTGGGTAATTCGGTTTCATTTTTCGTTGACAAGCCTCAACCCCTGACTTACGATTTTCTGGAGCACTCTGTTGACGAGCGAGTGCGGTGGTTTCCTCTCCCCGTGTCAACCGCTGGTTTTCTCCGCATGGCTTCGACTCGCAAGAATTCGTGCGCTTCCGATCTAGCCACCGCGACCGAACGGCTCGGTGGCGGGACTGTCCCCGCTGATGCGGATATTCCCAGTCCGGACACCCTGCTTCAGGAATATAAGGAGCTCCGTGAACGTTTTCAGCGGACCACCAACGCCCTCGGCTCCGCCGCCCACGATCTGAAAACACCTCTGTCAATCCTTAACGGATACGTTGAACTACTCCGCAGCGAGAAGCTCGGACCGCTCAGCGATCGCCAGCGTGACGTTCTGCAGGATATGCGGGACAGCGGAAAACGTCTGGAGCAATTCATTCAGGACTTCCTGACCTACAGCGCACTCGAAACCGGCGGCCTGCGCATGCAGTTCGATACCGCGAACATCAACGACTCCCTATCCGGAGTCTGCCGCTTGTGGTCGAATCGCTTTCAGGAAAAAGGCATCGCGCTCTATTTCCTCGCCAACGACAAGCTGCCGATTTTTCCCTTCGATGCGCCTAAGCTCGAGCGCATCATTTCGAATCTTTTGGAGAATGCATACAAGTTCACGCCGGAAGGCGGAACGGTCTGGCTGCATGCTGAGCCCAACATGTGGGAGCGCCGCGCCGAATCCGTTCCTTCCGGATCCGAGCGTCGCCGCCAGAATGTGGCGCATCCAAACTCCGTGAAGGTCAGTGTCTCCGACACCGGCCCGGGAATTCCGGCGGAGTTTCATCTCGAAGTGTTCGACGATTTCTTCCGCCTTCCTGGCACTGAGAATCAGGAAGGCACCGGGCTCGGTCTCGCCATTGCCCGCCGCCTGGTGCAAGGCATGGGAGGCAAGATCTGGGTTGAGAGCGATCCGGGGGCAGGCAGCAAATTCTGTTTCCTGGTTCCGTACAAGCCGGCCGTCGCGGCCGCCAGCAAGGGGAAAAAGTAAATGAAGAACACGGCCAAAATCCTGCTGGTGGACGACGAACCCGGCATGCTCCGCTACATTAAGACCCTGCTCGAGGTCGACGACTACAAAGTCGAGACGGCTACGACCGGCGAAGAAGCTCTCGAAAAAATCGAGAAGGGCCTGGAGCCCGATCTCGTTTTGCTTGACGTACTCATGCCCGGCATTGACGGCTTGCAGACGCTCGAGCAACTGCGCCAGAAACGACCCAGCGCGAAAGTCGTCATGCTTTCTTGCGTCAACGACACGCGCAAAGTTGTCCACGCAATGAAACTCGGCGCGCAGGATTATCTGACTAAGCCCTTCCAGAAGGCCGAACTTGATGCGGTCATCGATCTCAGCCTCGGCCAGGGCAAGCAGCCATACAACGGAGAAGTCGAAGAATTAGCGGACGACGTTTTCTTCATCGCGGCCAGCCCGGCCATGCGCAAGATCCGCTCGCAAGCAGCGCTGGTGGCCAACGTCGACATCCCGGTTCTCTTGCTGGGCGAAAGCGGAACCGGCAAGGAAGTTCTGGCGCGTTTGATTCACAAGCTCTCTCCCCGCGCGCACCGCACGTTCCTGAAAGTGAATTGCGCCGCCGTTCCGGCCGACCTGCTCGAGAGCGAACTTTTCGGATACGAACCCGGAGCCTTCACCGGCGCGACGCATGCCAAGCCCGGGAAATTCGAGCTCTGCAATAAGGGCACAATTCTGCTTGATGAAATCGGAGAAATGCCTCCGCTTCTTCAAGCGAAACTGCTGCACGTTTTGCAAGACCAGCAGTTCTCCCGTCTCGGCAGCCGCTCGGTAATCAAGGTCGACGTGCGCATCCTGGCTGCGACCAACATCAACATTCCCGAAGCGCTCGCCACGAAGCGCCTGCGCGAAGATCTCTACTATCGTCTGAATGCCTTCACGCTCAGCCTGCCTCCTTTGCGGGAGCGCAAAGAAGAAATTCCGATTCTGCTGAAGCATTCCATGACGCGCATGGCCGAGCGTTACGCGCGTCCGCCGCTGCCGCTCTCGCCGGCGCTGCTGCAGGCATGCCAGAATCACACTTGGCCGGGCAATCTGCGAGAGCTGAATAACTTCCTCAAGCGCTACCTAATTCTTGGCGATGAGAACCTCGCCGTCGCCGAACTGTTGCCGCGTCCTGACGGCAATGGCGGCGGACATGGCGATTCTTCCCGCAGCGGCGATTCCACCGGCCTGAAATCTCTGGCGCGCTCCGCCAAAGACGAAGCTGAAGCTCAGGCCATCGCCCGCGCGCTCGAGCAGACCAACTGGAATCGCAAGCAGGCGGCGGCCATTCTGCAGATCAGCTACAAGGCTCTGCTTTACAAGATCCGCCAATACGGGATCGCCGAGGTCAAAGGCGGCCACCACAAGCTCTCCGCCGGGGCCTGATCCTCCTTTCACCACGGAGACCCGGAGAAGACTTTTCTCCTCGCGATCTTAGTGACTCGCTGTCTCCGTGACGAAGGGATCCGCGGCAAATTCACGCGCATAGAAAAGCCCACGGCCGAGGCCATGGGCTCTTCCCAAGGACTTAAACCAATTACGGAACGACCAGATTGATTGCCTGGCTCTTCGAATCACTCCCCGAAGCGGCGGTCACCGTAATGGTGTAGTTTCCGGCTGGCGTTCCGCTAACCGGAGTGGGTGTATTGCTGTGACTGCAGGATGGCAGGAACACAAGCATCCCAAATAGGAAAAGTGCCATCAGCATGCCGCGAGCCTTGCGACGCCGCTGGCCTCCCGCAAGGAAAGCCAGGCCCGGAAGCATGAGACCCAATCCGAGGAACAGCCGCGGAAACACCAAGAATGCCGTCGTTGTAACCGGCCGCGCGGTCGTCGTGATGCTTAACGTCACGGTCGCGCCGCTCTGGCCTTGTAAGGACACGGACTGTGACGGGGCAAAGGCGCAGGTCGTACTCGTGGGCAGGTTCGTGCACGAGAGAGCAATGTTGTTTGTATAAAGAGGGTCCGGGGTCAATTGCACGTTATAAGTGGCCGTATCCCCGGCGGCCGCAACGGTCTGGCTCGTCGGTCCCACCGACATCGAGAAATCCGACATCTGGGCCGACACCGAGGTCTGCGCGTAGACGACGTTTCCTGCCCCAGTCACCTGCACCGTGCCGCCATTGAAGGTAGCCTGCTTTCCACTGACGTTAGCGCTGGGGACCAACACAAATGTGACTGTCACAGTCGCCCCGGAATTCAACTGCTGGATCGAGCAACTCACGGTCGTGCTGGTTGTGACCGTCGTAGGACACGTTCCAGAACTCGTGCTGGCAGATTGGAATGTAATCGGAATTCCGGTGATGTTCGTGCTGATATCGTCAGTAACGCTGAAATTCGAGGCCAGGTCAGGCCCGTTGTTCGTGACGGTGTAGGTGAACGTCGCCGGATTGCCCGCACTGATGTAACTCTGGTTGGAACCGAGCGAAAGCACGCCCGAAACCGACAAACTCACGCGCGTTCCTAGTTGCGTCACAAAGGCGTCGTATCCGCCGCTATTCGCCGCTCCCGTACTTAAGGGCTTATTCACCTGCAGGTCGGTGGAGTTGGTCTCGCCGGCGAGATAAGTGTCCTGATTAACATCCAGCGCAATCCCGGTACCGCTGTCTGTTCCACTTCCGCCGAAATAGTTCGCCCAGGAAGCAACCGTCGTTTGCCCCACCGCCGCTCCCGTATTGATCCGGGCGACGAAAGCATCTTGCGGTCCGTTCAGAGAACCTTGAATCGGATTCGGGTTCGGCGCCAGGGGGAACGTTCCAGCGGCATTCGTGAATGGCGACTGCGTCCATCCGGTGATTAAAGCACCCGCAGCCGAATCCACTGTGATGGCCGTTCCCGCCTCATCGTCCGCGCCACCGAGGTACGAGAAGTAATTCAGAGCCACATTCACCGGCACGCCGGTCTGATTGGTAGGATTCGTCAGCCGCGCCACAAATGCATCGCTTGGCGGATTCGTGAGAGTTGGGCAGGCGGGTGTAGAACCGGGAGTCGTCAGAGGACTGTTGTTGAGACACTTCTGATAAGAAGCGAAGGTCTGAACCGTGGCGGGCGATACGAAGTCGTACGAATTCGTGGTTCCAACCACGTAAACGTTGGCTGCTCCAGTATCCAACGCCACTCCTGCACTTGAGTCGTTCGAGGAACCGCCCAAATACGTCGACCACAGCAACTGCTGTCCTTGTCCTCCCAGAGGGTTCATCTTTACGGCAAACGCATCTGTTGCCAATGCGGACGTGGTGTTCGTGCACGGTGGCGGATTCACCACGTTGGTGGCAGGGGGCGTATCCAGACATGGCTGGTACGCGTTGAGGATGGGGAAATCATCCGTTGGGCTGGTTCCGCTGTTGATAAAGTTCGTGGTGCCCGTGAAATACATGTTTCCTGCGGTATCCACAGCGATTCCGCCACCATTTGCGATGGGAGGATTCGTCTGCGAAATCGCTCCGCCGAAATACGTCGAGTACGCAATGCTGCTGACGCCCGCCCCGTGCGCGTACACCTTTGTCACGAAGAACTGAATGGCAGCCCGTGGCGCGTTCTGATAAGCCAGCGTTTGCGGTAACGTGCTGGCCGGAAATTGATCGGTGAAACTCGGCACGTCAGTCGAACTTGTCGTCCCCGTAACGAAGACGTCGCCTAAGGCATCGATGGTCATGCCGCTGGCGGTGTCGGTGTTATTGCCCGATAGATACGTTGAATAATTCAGAGGAGCCGTCGCCGTCGGATTCAACTCCGTCACAAATACGTGAGTCGAGCCGGTACTCCCCGTCTCGGGCACCCGCTGATAAGCGGTGGTTGTCGTGGGAAAATTCGGCGAGGATGTCGTTCCCGCAATAAAAGCATCCCCTGCTCCATCAACCTCGATTCCGACCGGACTATCGGTCCCGCTTCCTCCCAGATACGTCACGTAGTCCAGTGCTGCCGGAATCGAGCTCAATGGCGGCGTAATCTTCGCCACGTAAACGTTCTGCGGTCCGGCGAGGGCAGGCTGAAGCACGCCCCCGCCCGCCGCGGGGAGATTCGGCGACGTCGTTGAACCGGTGATGTAGATATTCAGGCTGCCATCGACCGCGATCGAGGTGGAGAGCTCATCTCCGCTGCCGCCAAAGTATGTCGAAAAATTCAGTATGGGATCGATAACCAGCTCGCGCGACCGGTCATAAGCTCCGACCGAAAATCCCGCGCGATTTGCGCCGCGCAATACGAATCGGCCCTCGACGGACTGCTTCCGCCCGGCAATCTCCTGATAGACCTGCGGAGCCTCCAGCCTGACGCTCTGGCCTTCGCTGTTGATGACCAGCGCGCCGTCCTCGACGGCCAGTTGCTTGGCTCCAGTGAACTCAATCTCGGCCTGCGCCGGATCGGCACCCGGAGCAACCTGAAAGTCATACTCCAGCCGCCCTTGATTTCCGTAAAAAACAAGGTCGATGCCGGGATAAACCTTTTCATACCGAACTCGGGCGAACTGCGCCACTCCGGTGCGCCACTTCGCCGGGTCATTCCCAAGGATATAGTTGCTCTTCCCGGGAAGAGGTTCGGCGCCGCTCAAACGCGGATTCGCATTCGCTCCCGCCAGCTTCATCTCCAGCGAATGGACCATCCCCTTGCCCGTCCGGCCCTTCTGTTTGGCCTCATCGTGCGAGATCGTGCTCAGGATCGCGCCTTGCGCTCCGAGAAACAGGCTGTAGCCCGCACCCCGCGCCACGAATCGCGCCCGAGCATCAGCAGGATCGAGATTCCCTTGTCCCAGATTCGGCTCGAAGACGAGCGGCAGTCCGGCAAACAGCGCATGTGCTTGCCCGGGATCGACCTTGCTTTCGCGCGAAGGCGTTCCCTGAGCCAGAAATCCGGGAACAGTTTCTGCCACCCGGGCCGAAGGCGCGCTCGCAGCCTTCACGACGACACTGCGTAGATGGGACCCTAACGCCAGAACCGCGCATCCCGCCCCTAGCAATACGACCCCGGCGGCCAGCACACGACCCCGTACCACGGATGTTTCCCACCAACGGCGATCTACGTTCACGCGTTCCTCCGATGACAGTCAGATCAGTGTTTCGATCAGTTCGCTTTTCGCCCGTTCGTTTTGCTCGATCCGTATTGAAATGAGAAGTGGCACACGAATCAGACCGGGCCCGCTTCAGCATTTTTCTGAAGCAGCTTCGCCCGCAGCTGGGTGGTCACTGGAACTGGCGGAAAAAATAAATAACTACTTAAACATCTAAGGGATAGACAAGTCAAGCCGTCCACCCGCGCCTGTCCCGGCCGCCCCTCGCGTTTGTCACGCTGAGCGAGGGTTGAGCTTCGCAAAGACGAAGCTCAACCGAGGTCGAAGCATCCGTGCCAAGCCCGTCTGCCCGTGGTTAGCCCTCGTTGTGAGTAATTTCCGCGCCCGTCCAAGAATCGTCAGATGCGCCCGATCGTTCTGAAAGATGCCGGAAGCCTGTGAATAAAGATTCATTCTCCGGAACCGAAATGTGATGCGGGTTGAAGAATTACTGCAACGGCTTGCATGAATGTCCGGCACCGTCAAATCCCTGCTGCGCAAGCCACTGAGTTCAAGCACAAAACAGGCGGGCAAATCGCGCGCCGATGGCAGAGGGACTGCTCGATTCCCAGCGAGCCCTGCCCAACTGTATCCCTCCCTCGTGTGACAGACTCGTGTATCGGGAACGAGTCCTTGTTCCGAAATCCGAACGACTTAACCGAAACAGTTCCAAGCGGCACTTTGTTATTGCAAACTGCCGGTATTTCTATACATTGAGCTTGGAATCGTTGTCGTCTCTCGGGACGGGCTGTCCGGGCTCAGGTTTTGTGGACTCCACGCTGTTGGGGCGACGAATGTTACCGAATTCACAGGAACGGCGGTTGATGCGGCGCTTCGATATGCGCCTGCCGGCTATCGTCAAGCTGGAAGGTTCCAGCGAACTTCACACCGAAACGCAGAACGTCAGCGCACGCGGCGTCTTCTTCTATTTAGACCAAGCCGTCTCCGCCGGAACCCGGCTGGAAGTCACGCTGACTTTTCCGCCGCATATCACGCTCACCGACTCGGTCCGTGTACGTTTCTCCGCCCGCGTGATCCGGGTCGACCAGCCTCTGCCATCGGCTCGTGTCGGCGTTGCCGCCATGATCGAGGACTATGAATTCCTCCGCTCCAACGGCAGCCCCGACTTATTGTCTGCTTTGCAGAAAGAGTGGAAAGAGAACTGAGAATTGTGTGAGGGCATCGCTTCCGCGACGCCACCGCGGCTTTACTTCTTCCCTAATTCCTTCATCTGCCGTTTCAATCCGCGGAAGCGGCTCACCAGCGTCGCCAGATATGTTCCGTGAATCACCCAGGTCGCGACATACGCCGCTATCAAAAACTTCACTGCATTCATCGGGAACTCCTCGTCAGCGGAACGCTCGCCTTCCCAGTCCCCGCTCCAACCAGCGACTCCATCGCGTGCGCTTCCTCAACGTCACGCTTCATCAGCTCAAGCCGGAATCGCGCCCAGCACACCAGAAACGCGAAGAACAGGAATGCCATCCAGCTCATCAGCAGAGTGTCCAGCATCTTCGGATCCATCGATCCGCCGCCACCAATCACCGGCTGCGGATGCTGCGTGCGGAAAAACCAGATCGAGAAATAAACCAGCGGCACATCCAGCGCGCCGAACACCGCCAGCGCCGCGGCCAGCATCTGCGTCTGCGCGCTATTCGAGAACCGCCGCAGCACCAGATAACTCACGTAAATCAGCCACAGTACCAGTGTCGAGGTGAGCCGGATGTCGCCCGGCGCCCACCAGATGCCCCAGACCGGGCGTGCCCAGATCGGCCCCGTCACCAGCACAATCGTGCAGAAGACCACGCCCACTTCCGCGCTCGTCACCGCGAGCACATCGAGCCGCTGTCCCGGGAACAGCCATCCGATCAGAAAATAAAATGCCGGAATCAAGATCACTGTCGTGGCCACTGCGCTCGGACGCATCCCTGTGGGTAGCATCGCCTGCACCTGCGGCAGGAAGCTTGCGATCACCCCCACCACACCGACAGCGATGACAACCCACTTCGCTGCGGCCCTTGCGGACGGCTTCTCACTCACCAGATATTGAATCGAAGCGATGAAATTGATGAAGAACAGCAGAAAAGCCGTCCAGGCCGAGGGCACGTGATAGTAGATGATTCGATACACGTCGCCCTGCAGCGCGTCCGTCGGCGCCACCGCCAGATTGCGGTACGTCGTGTACGCGAGAAACGCCGCGCTGAGCACCGCGAGGATGGGAAAAATCCGCTTCATTCCGCGTGAAGAATCGTTCCGAAAAGCCCCAGACTAGCTGTAGTAAACACCACATCGTAGGTCAGAAGCAACACGATGTAAAAGTGAGCCGAGTCTTCTCCGGTCAGAACGGCGGTCGTTGCCGCGACCATCGCGATCACCGCCGGAATCGAAATCGGAAACAGCAGCAGCGGCAGCATGATCTCGCGGTTGCGCGTGCGCAACGACATTGCCGCGAAGAACGTCCCGTTCACCACCAGCGCCCAGGTTCCAAGCAGCGCAATCGGCAACAACTGCCACGCCGGACCGAGCACATGGAGGTTGTAAAACACGACGAATAGAGGCGCCATCAGCGCTTCCAGCAAGCTGACGAAAATAAAATTTCCCAGCGACTTCGCCATAAACAACGCGTTCGCCGGCGCCGGAGAAACCCGGTACGCATCCAGCACCTGATTCCGCAACTCCCGGGCCCAGGTCTGATTCAGCGCCACCACCGCCGCGAACAGAAACGCCACCCAGACCAAGCCGCCGACAATGTGCCGCGACTCCTCGGCCAGTGGATCAAACGAAAACACGAAGATGACGACCACCAGCAGGGAGAAGAACAGCATCGAGTTGAGCGCGTCTTTCGAGCGCCATTCCAGCCGGATATCCTTCGCCAGCGTCGCCATTGTCAGATTCCAGACAGAATTCATAGCGCGCCCTCTAAGGCCAGGCGCTCGACGCTGGCAGTTCGATCCACAATCTGTCCCGCCTCCATCCAGACGAATTCGTCGGCGACGCCTTCGAGCAGCAGCGCCTGGTGCGTCACCACAAAAATCGTCTTTCCCGCGTCGCGCATTCCCCGCAGCAGCGCCACCATGTCGCGCGCCGAATGCACATCGACGTTCGAGAACGGCTCATCGAGCAGCAGAACCTTCGGATCATGCAGGATCGCGCGCGCCAGCGACATTCTCTGCCGCATGCCCTGCGAATATTGCCCGACAGCACGCGTCAGGTCCGGATCGAGCCCCACGACGCGAATCACTTCCGCGCAGCGCTCGTCGCCCTTGATCCCATAGAGGCACGCAAAATACCGCAGATTTTCCATGCCGCTCATCTCGTCATAAAGCAGCGACGGATGCGCCATGTACCCGATGTCGCGGCAGGCTTCTTTCGGACTCTTGCCGAAAATTGAAATCTCTCCCCGTGTGGGCGCAGCCAGCCCCGCCAGCGCCCGCAATAGCGTCGTCTTCCCTGCTCCGTTGTCTCCAAGAATTGCGTGGAAGGTTCCAGCTTCGAACTCCGCGGTCACGCCGCGCAGGGCAGCGAAGCGTCCGAACTGCTTGACCAGGTTGCTGACGGTAATGATGGAAGTCGTAGCGCTCAAGGGCGTAGAAGGCGAAAGCACTCCCGCTCCAGCCATGAGTCTACCGGAGGGAATCGCGAGTTGCATTGTCTCTTAAGGAACGAGCCAGGCTGGGGACCATTCAAGCCTGCCTGCATGCCTGGCATGCCAGCGCCAAGGACCGGGGAGACCGAACCTCAGTTCGACATTCCAGACCCGGCCGGCGTCTGCACCTGCGTCATATCCTTAGCTGGCTCGGACGATGGGGTCCCATTCGCCGGAGCGCCCTGCTTCGGCGCGTACTTCGATGCGCACTTGGCCTGCAGCTGCTTGGCATGGAAGACGCCATCGTGTTCAAACCGCCCATCGGCCAGAGCCTGGGACTCGTCCTTGAAAGTATCTGGAGGCGCTTCCGTCCCGGTATAGTCGACGGCCAGCGTCTGATCTTCTTCCATCAGGACGAACTGCACGTGAGTGCCGGTGCGCTTGATCGACCCTGGCTTCACATTGCCGGCGACGCGCAGGCGCTTCGTATAGGCGCTATCGCCCATCTTGTGCAGTTCTTTGATCGTGACGTAGTAGCTCTTGCTGTCCTGCACACCTGTATAGGCGAGATAGCCTAACAGGAGGACGATCACGACCGTCGCTCCACCAAATTGCAGGTATGTCTTCGCTTGGCTGGACATGGACGACCCCACAGGGAAAACCCCGCTTATAGACTTTACGCGGCTGCCGGGCCCGAATCAAGATTACCCGGCCAACGCCGGAGTTGCGTTAGTCCACGAGAGATCCCTCGCTCTGGTGTACCCTCGAGAAAATCGATTTAATCGAGCCCCCTAGGGTTTACACTTTCCTCCGGTTGAAACCAATATACGAATTCAACCTGGCGTCCATTTCCACTCAGAGGGAGTCACAACTCATGTCTGGCCATTCCCCCAGGCTTGGCTTTTCACCAATTCGCATCGTGGTCCTAATCGTTCTCCTGCTCCCCGCTCTCCCGCTCTCTTTCGCCCAGTCCCAACCCAGCGCCAAAGCTCTCCTGAAGCAGATGACGCTCGAAGAGAAGATTGCCCAGCTTTCTCAGCTTCCCGGCTTCCCGATTCACGAGTTCGTTGAGCAAATGGGCAATCCTGAAGAAGCCCTTCGTAAATATGGCGCCGGATCCGTCCTCTGGGTGTCCGATCCCAAAGAGATGAACCGCTGGCAGCACATTGCCGTTGATGAATCCCGCCTCCATATTCCCGTCATCTTCGGACTCGACGTCATTCACGGCTACCACACGATCTTTCCATCTCCGATCGCGATGGCTTCCTCCTGGGATCCCAAGATGGTCGAAGCTGCGCAGGCGATTGCCGCCCGGGAAGCCCGCTCCGCAGGCATTGCCTGGACCTTTGCCCCCATGCTCGATATCGCCCGCGACGCACGCTGGGGACGCATGGTCGAAGGCGCCGGCGAAGATCCCTACCTCGGAGCCGCCATCGCCCGCGCTCAGGTCGTCGGATTTCAAGGCAAGCAGATCGGCGATCCCGACCACGTTCTTGCCTGTGCCAAGCACTTCGCCGGATACGGCGCTGCCGACGGTGGCCGCGACTACGACTCCTCCTACATCCCCGAGGAAGAAATGTGGAACGTCTATCTGCCGCCCTTCAAAGCCGCAGCAGACGCGGGAGTCGCCACGTTCATGAGCGCTTACATGGATCTCAACGACGTTCCCGCTACCGGCAACCGTTGGCTGCTGCACGACGTTCTCCGCGACACCTGGAACTTCAAAGGATTCGTCGTAAGCGACGCCAACGCCGTCCATAGTCTCATCACTCACGGCTATGCTCGTGACGGTGAAGACGCCGCCTATAAAGCCTTCTACGCGGGGCTGAATATGGACATGGCCAGCGGAACTTATCTCAAATACCTGGCCAGTGAAGTCAAGAGCGGCCGCGTTTCCATGCAGCAGATCGACGACGCCGTCCTTCCCATCCTCGAAGCCAAAATTCGCCTCGGATTATTCGAGCATCCCTACGTCGATGAATCTCATATGAGTGAAGTCCTGAATGATCCCCGGAGTCCGGAAGTCGCACGCAGGGCTGTCCAGCGATCCGTCGTGCTGCTGCGCAACGAACAGAATCTGCTGCCACTCGATAAGTCGAATATCAAGTCGATCGCCGTGATCGGTCCTCTCGCCGATGCCAAGGATGATCTCCTCGACATGTGGGGCGACCTGAACAAGCCCGGCCCTGCGATCAGCATCCTGCAAGGAATCAAAGATAAAGTCGGCAGCAGCGTGAAAGTCGAATTCGCCCACGGCCCCAACATCCAGCGTGATATTCCATCGATGTTTGAAAACACGCCGATGTTCACCATCAAAGAGCAGCCCAAACAGACGCCCGAAGAAGCTCATCAAGCATTCGAAGACGCGGTTGCCGCTGCCCGTCGCAGTGACGTTTCCATTCTCGTCCTCGGCGAGATAGCCTTCATGAGCGGAGAAGCTGCCTCCCGATCTTCCCTCAAGCTCTCCGGCGGCCAAGAAGAACTTCTCGAAGCCGTCGCCGCCACCGGCAAGCCCGTCGTGCTCGTACTGATCAACGGACGCCCGCTGAATATCTCATGGGCCGCCGAGCACGTTCCCGCCATTCTCGAAGCGTGGTATCCCGGCAATCAGGGCGGGAACGGAATCGCCGACATCCTCTTTGGCGACGCCAATCCCGCCGGACATCTTCCTGTCAGCTGGCCTCGCAGCGCCGGCTCAGAGCCGCTCTATTACAACCACAATCTGACGCAGAATCCCGAAGACGCAGCCGGCTTCAAATCCCGGTATTGGGATCAACCCAGCACGCCGCTCTATCCCTTCGGATACGGTCTCAGCTACACGAAGTTCTCGTACGACAATCTGACGCTGAGCCAAGCGGAAGCCAAAGTCGGCGCCACATTGGACGTCTCCGTCGACGTCACCAACACCGGCACTCGCGCGGGAGACACCGTCGCGCAGCTCTATATCCACCAGCGTGCCGGAAGCGCCTCGCGGCCCGTCCGCCAATTGAAAGGATTTCAGCGGATTACGCTCGCTGCGGGTGCAAAGCAAACTCTGCACTTCAAGCTAGGCCCCGACGAATTGCAATTCTGGAGCCCGACAAAAAAGACGTGGGGCGTCGAACCGGGACAATTCGACGTGTGGGTGGGAGACAGCTCACGAGCGAAACTTCACAGCGAATTCCGCCTGACGCAATGAGATTCGCTCAGGAGAAATCGAGGTTGCCCCGCCCTTGTCGCGCCGTCTGCGACAGGGCGGGGATTTTGACGCTGCTTCTCTTGCCTTTGACCTTGCTCTCTCCACAACCTAATCTGGAATCGGACTCCCTTCGTGGAACTTCGTGTCCTTGGTGATTAATTCCCGCCGTAACTCATCCGGTAGAATGTCCGCAGTACGAAAACTTTATGATCCATCCCTGGCACGATGTCACTCCCGGCGACCAACTTCCGCAGGAATTCGACTGCGTCATCGAGATTCCCTTCGGATCGAGCGTCAAATACGAACTCGACAAATCCAGCGGCCTGATCCGCCTCGACCGCGTCCTCTACTCGGCCGTCTACTATCCCGCGAACTACGGATTCATTCCGCAAACCTTTGCCGAAGATGACGACCCTCTCGACGTTCTCGTTCTCTGTCAGGAAGCGGTGGTCCCGCTCACCATCATCCATGCCCGCGCCATCGGATTAATGACAATGATCGACGGGGGCAAGAAAGACCACAAGATCATCTCAGTCGCGACGAAGGATCCCGAGTTCAATTCCTACCGCGAGGCCGCCGAGATGCCCTCGCACCGCTCGCTGATGCTTCGCCGCTTTTTCCAGGACTACAAGCAACTCGAAGGCAAGGCCGTCGAAGTCGACGAAATCCGCCCCGCCAAAGAAGCCTACCCCATCATCCTCGACGCTCTGTCCCGCTACAGCGAGCAGCGCCGCAAAGGATTCAAGCTCGCAAAGTAGCTTTGAGCGATGAGCGATGAGCAGTGAGCGAGCACTTTCTCGCCACTGCCCACTGCTCATTGCCTATCGCTCATTTCGACATTTTCTTCTTGACATATTGTACTAATACTGTAGTACACTGACACGCATGGGAAGGAACGGTACTCCGATCCGGTTCGCCATCGACCTCCACACCGGGGTCCCGGTCTATCGCCAGCTCATCGATCAGGTCCGCGGAGGCATTGCCGCCGGTTCCCTCAGTCCCGGGGACCAGCTTCCCACGGTGCGTCAGCTCGCCGTCGATCTCGCCATCAATCCGAACACGGTGATGCGCGCCTACCGCGAGCTCGAACTCGGAGGCTTGCTCGAAACCCATCAGGGCACCGGAACTTTCATCTCGGACAAGAAGCTGGGGAAAAAATCCGCCGAGCGTGAACGCCAGCTCGGCCAGATGGTGACCGATTTCGCGGCCCGCGCGGGAGCCGCCGGATTCACGCTCGAGGAATTAATCGACCGTTTGCAGGAGTTGTTGCCGAATCCCGCTCAGAGGAGATAGCCGTGCCTAGAATTCGCATTCAGGAAATCAATTCCGTAGCGCTGTTCGTTTTCATCGTCTGCATCCTGGCAGGTATCGGCGTCTTCCAAATGACGCACCAGCCGGCCTATGCCATCTTCGGCGGCCTGCTCGGTCTCTACTTCCTCTTCGCGATCAAGATCGTCCGCCAGTGGGAGAAGGTCGCCGTCCTGCGCCTCGGCCGCTACGTCGGACTCCGCGGGCCAGGTCTCTGCCATATCGTACCCATCGTCGAAACGCTCAGCCCGTACGTCGATCAGCGCGTGCGCGTCGCCAGCGTCTCCGCCGAATCCACGCTCACCCGCGACACCGTCCCCGTAAATGTGGACGCGATCATCTTCTGGATGGTCTGGAACGCGGAGAAATGCATTCTCGAAGTGGAGAATTTCGTGGATGCCATCAACATGAGCGCGCAAACCGCACTGCGGGAATCCATCGGCCGCCACGAGTTGGCGCAGATGATCACGGAGCGCGAAACCTTGGGACGTGAACTGCAACGCATTCTCGACGAGAAGACGAATCCCTGGGGGATCACCGTGCAGTCCGTCGAAATTCGCGATGTGAAGATTCCGTCCGGGCTCGAAGACGCCATGTCGCGCCAGGCACAAGCTGAACGAGAGCGCCAGGCCCGCATCATCCTTGGTCAGGCGGAGAAAGAAATCGCCGATAGCTTTGTGCAAGCCGCATCTTCCTATTCGGAAGACCCCGTCGCCCTGCACCTGCGCGCCATGAACATGCTGTACGAAGCCATAAAGGAACGCGGGTCGATGGTGATCGTGCCCTCATCCGCAGTAGAAACCATGGGTCTCGGAGGAAGCTTAGCCACCGCCGCGCTAGGAGGAGCGAAGCCGTAAGGCAGATTGGTCGCGCCGATATTCCCAACGGACACCCGAGAATAGCCCGGCGTTTCCAACGTCCGGGATGATTGAAAGAACGCGGAACCGCGTCCGCACGCCCGAACCAGTGCCACGTAAGGAGCAACCTCATGTACCGCAAATTAGCAATCGCCATTTTCACGCTCGCTTTTGCCCTGAACCTCAACTCGCAGCAACTGCAAAAGGGCGTCCACGTCCAACTCGCCCCAACCGAAAACGCACTTTCCGTCGCCGCAGCGGACGAACCCAACGCCTGGATCGTCGCCGTGACCGCCGAGAGCGCTCTCTACTTCGGCGCCGATCAGGCCACGCCCGACGCTCTCTTCAACGATCTCATCAGCCATCCGCGCAATCGCGACCAGCGGCTCTTCATCAAGGCTGATGCGGATGCTCCTTACTCCGCCGTTGAAAGCGCTCTCAACGCCGCCCGCCGCGCCTCGTTTGCAGACTGTATCCTGCTGACGGCCCAGAAAGAAATGCCGATGCCGGGCGAAAGAATTCTTCCCAACGGCCTCGAAGTCCAGCTGCAATCAACCGCGTCGAATTCCAAAACGCCGATCGTGGAGCTTTTCGCTTCCAACGACGAGACACCGGCCGTAAAGATCAATCATCGTCCGGTTCGATGGAACTCTCTTCAGAACACTCTCACCGAAATCCTGACGAATAGCGCCGACCGCAATGTCGTGGTCAAAGCAGAACCCAAAGTCTCATTCGGCCCGGTAGCGCACGTCATCGACGTAGCTCACTCCCTGGGCAGCGAAGTGATTCTCCGGTAGCGTCGCCGTCCAGGTGGCGAAGGCGGCGGGTGTCGCGCCCGCCGCTCTGTCCACTCACAAACGAACCCACACACATTTTGTTGTATGCTGACCCGGAGCACCCACACTCACCCATGCCGCGTCCCAGAATCGCGATCCTGATTCCCTGCTACAACGAAGAGCTCACGATTGCGACCGTCGTCCGCGATTTCCGTGCCGAACTGCCCGAGGCTGAGATCTACGTCTTCGACAACAACTCTACCGACCGTACCGTCGAGCGCGCGCTCGAGGCCGGAGCCCAGGTTTCACATGAACGCCGCCAGGGAAAGGGATACGTCGTCCAATCGATGTTCGCGCAGGTCGACGCCGACATTTACGTCATGGTCGATGGTGACGGCACGTATCCGGCCAGCGAAGTCCACCGTCTGATCGAACCCATCGCGCTCGACAAAGCCGAGATGGTCGTTGGCTCGCGCCTGTTACCCACTTCAGGCAGCGACTTCCGGCCGCTCAACAAGCTCGGAAACCGATTCTTCCTCGAAGTGATCAACTTCATCTTCAAGGTGAAACTCTCTGACGTCCTCTCCGGATACCGCGCCTTCAGCCGCGAATTCGTCAAGACGATTCCAGTCTTCGGCGGCGGATTCGAAACTGAAGTCGAACTCACCGTAAAAGCCCTGGCCCGCGGATACCGCATCACCGAACTGCCCGTCCGACTTGCCGCGCGGCCCGAAGGCAGCTTCTCGAAAATTCGCGTCGTGCAGGACGGCTTTGTCATCCTCAACACGATTCTCGCGCTCGTCCGCGACTACAAGCCGCTCACCTTCTTCGGCTCCGTAGGACTGCTCTTCATTCTGCTCGGCTTCATCCCCGGGACTGTTGTGATCGTGGAGTTCATCAAGACGGGTCTGGTCCCAAAGCTGCCGTCGGCTGTGCTCGCGGTCGGCCTGGTTTTATCGGGAATGCTCCTGCTCGTCGTGGGACTAGTCCTGCACACCATCACGCGCCGCTTCCAGGAGCTGGAGCATCAGCTGCGCGTGAGCGGCAAAGAATCCGGAGTTAAAGAAGAAGTTAGAAGCAAAAGTGCGTCATCCTGAGCGGAGCCGCCTTTCAGGCGGAGCGAAGGATCTCGCGCGCAGTAGATGAATGAGGGTGGCCCACCCTACGTGATTTTCGTAGGGTGGGGATTTCTCAGCACAAGACTCACCACACGTGGCAAGCGTTCTCCGAGACCATCGGCTGCCCGGCCTTGCAGCTCCACGCCTTCTCGAACTCCGGCATGTTCTGCACCACGCCATCCACGCGATATTTTCCCGGTGAGTGCGGATCCGTCAGCACGCGCATGCGCGCCACTTCGGGACGCCGCTTCTCGCACCACACTCTTCCGAATCCGAGGAAGAATCGCTGCTCCGGCGTGTAACCATCGATCTTCTCCGCTTCCTTTCCCGTTTTATCTGCCGCGATGATTTTCTCCAGCGCCGCCAGCGCGATCCGCGCACCGCCGTTATCGGCAGTATTCTCGCCCAAAGTCAGCCGCCCGTTCAGCTTCAGGTCGTCCACGGCCACGAAGTTCGAATACTCATTCGCGACGCAGCTGACGCGCTTTTCGAATTCCTCGCCATCCTGCTTCGTCCACCAGTCGTGAAGATTCCCCTGCGGATCGAACTTCCTCCCCTGATCGTCAAATCCATGCGTCAGCTCGTGCCCAATCACCAGCCCGATCCCGCCGAAGTTCACCGCGTCATCCATCTTCGGATCGAAAAATGGCGGCTGCAAAATCCCCGCCGGAAACACAATCTCGTTGTATGACGGACTGTAATAAGCATTCACCGTCGGCGGAGTCATGCCCCATTCCGTGCGGTCAAGAGGCTTGTCGATCTTGTTGATCTCGCGCTTCGATTCAAATTCGTTCGCGCGCTGCACGTTGCCCAGCAAATCGCCCGGCTTGATCACCACCGAACTGTAGTCGCGCCACACGTCCGGATACCCGATCTTGTTCTGGATCGCCTTCAGCTTGATCTCCGCCTTCTTTTTGGTCTCGTCGCTCATCCACGACAGATTCTGGATGTCCTCGCCGAGCGACTGCTCCAGTTCGCCCACCATCTTCAGCATTCGCGCTTTGCTCTCCGGAGGAAATGCCACGTCCACGTATCTCTGTCCGAGCGCCTCGCCCAGCTCGCGATCCACCATGTTGACGCAGCGCTTCCACCGCGCCTGGATTTCCTTCTGCCCCGTCAGTCCCTGCTGATACTTGAAGTTCGCCTCCACAAATGGCTCCGACAACCACGGAGCAGCCGAATGCAGAACGTGCCACTTCACATACGTCTTCAGAGAATCCAGCGACTCCGACTCCACTACCGTGTTCACCTGCTTGAAGAACTCCGGATTCCCTACGTTCAACTCCTTGAATGCGGGCGCATGCACATCTTCGAAGTATTCCTGCAGATAAAAATTCGGAGCCAGCGCCACCGCGTCCGCGCGTGACATTTTGTGATCGCGGTTCTTCGGATCGCGCCGCGTGGTGCGATCCATCTGCGCCTTCGCCAGCGCCGTCTCGATGCGCAGCACCGTCTGCGCCGAATCTCCCGCCTGCTGCGCCGTCTGACCTTCCAGCGTGAACATCTGGTTCATGTAATCGACGTAGCGCTGCCGCACGTCTTTCGTCTTCTGATCGTCTTTGAGGTAGTAGTCCCGGTCCGGCATCGTCAGCCCGCCCTGATCGATGTACGCGATCACCTGGTCTGCATTGTGCAGATCGGAGTTCGAATAAAAACTGAACAGCGGACTTGGGCCCACCATGTGCACGTGCGCAATCTCGTCGATCAGCCCGCGCTTCTCCTTCACCGCATCGATGCGCGCCAGTTCCGGCTTGATCGCCTCGATTCCCTTGCTGTCGACCGTCTTCTCGTCCATGCACGATCCGTACATGTCGCCAATCTTCTGATCGATCGCGTTCCGCTCCGCGCCGCCCGCGGCAGCCTTTTCCAGAATGCCGCGCTCAATATCCATATTGCGCTCGTGCAATTCTACGAAACTCACCCACTGCGACTGATCCGGAGGAATCTCCGAATTCTTGATCCAGTTGCCGCACGCGTATTGGTAAAAATCCACGCATGGATCGATCGACTTGTCGATCGTGTCGAGGCTGAATCCCGGCGCAGGCCGCGCCGACGAGCTCGTTTGCGCAAAGCCGGCCGCAGCCAGTCCAAGCAGAGCAGTTAGCGCGCCAAAAAACAGAGACAGACGAAACGAACGCATAAGAGGAAATTCTCCTTTGGAATCAGGACTCCTTGGATCAATCGGACGGAACCCCGGAATTCTATGCCCCATTCGCAACCATCCGCAAACTTTGTGATTCTTTGCGTTGAGATGTTTCAGGTTTTCCTCCGTGTGGCCCCGCGTCCTCTGTGTTGAGAGGCTTTTGGTCCTCCGCCTCGCAGTATCGCGTTTATAATCGTGAATTAGCGAATTCCTACGATAGAAGGTTAGCCTGCGATGACTTCCACGAATGACTCCAATGGCAACGGTAATGCCTACTCTGTCCCCAAACCCCGCGCCGAATGGATCGCCCGACGCAAGCGCGAAAACACCGACGGCAATTTTTCCCAGATGCACTATGCCCGCCAGGGCGTCATCACCGATGAAATGTCATTCATCGCGCACAAGGAGAAGATCACGCCCGAGCTCGTCCGGGACGAAGTTGCTCGCGGACGCATGATCATCCCTGCCAACATCAATCACCCCGAGCTTGAGCCGATGTCGATCGGTGTCGCGAGCCTCTGCAAGATCAACGCCAACATTGGCAACTCGGCCGTCACCAGCGAGATCAACGAGGAACTCAAAAAGCTCCACACCGCCGTGCACTACGGCGCTGATACGGTCATGGATCTCTCGACCGGCGGCAACATCCACGAGATTCGCGAATCCATTCTTCGCCATTCGCCGGTTCCCATCGGAACCGTGCCGATCTACGAAGCGATCGCGCGTGTGAAGCGTGTCGAAGACCTTAACGCCGAAGTGATGCTCGAAGTGATCGAAGAGCAGGCTGCGCAAGGCGTCGATTACATGACGATCCACGCCGGCGTGCTGATCCAATATTTGCCGCTCGTCGCCAAGCGCATCACCGGAATCGTCAGCCGCGGCGGCGCGATCCTCGCGCAATGGATGGCTTACAACCACAAGCAGAACTTCCTCTACGAGCGCTTCGACGACATCGTCAAGATTTTCAAGAAGTACGACGTCAGCTTCTCGCTGGGCGACGGACTGCGTCCTGGCTGCGTCGCTGATGCCAGCGACGCAGCGCAATTCGCCGAACTCAGAACTCTGGGCGAGCTGACGAAGAAAGCATGGGACGAGGACGTCCAGGTCATGATCGAAGGCCCCGGCCACGTCTCGATGGACAAGATCAAAGAGCAGGTCGACAAGGAAGTCGAGCTCTGCTACGAAGCGCCGTTCTACACGCTCGGGCCGCTCGTCACCGACATCGCTCCCGGCTATGATCACATCACAAGTGCCATTGGCGCGGCCATGATCGGATGGTACGGCGCGGCCATGCTCTGCTACGTCACACCGAAAGAGCATCTCGGACTGCCGAACGAGAAAGATGTGAAGGACGGCATCATCGCTTACAAGATTGCCGCCCACGCCGCCGACATCGCCCGCCAGCGTCCCGGAGCACGCGACCGCGACGACGCCCTTAGCTTTGCCCGTTACAAGTTCGACTGGGAAAAGCAGTTCGAACTTTCCCTCGATCCCGAGACCGCGCGTTCCATGCACGACGAAACGCTTCCCGACGAACAGTACAAAGAGGCGGCTTTCTGCTCGATGTGTGGCCCGAAATTCTGCTCGATGAACTATTCGTCGAAAGTGGACGAGTACAACAAACAAGTCCACGGCATCGAGAAGAAAGACTACTCGGGCCTGGTAGAAAAGCTAGTCACGCTCAAGTAAGGACCATTATCGCCTCGACCGGAGTGTGCTTTCCGCAGAGCGGGAAGCACACCGACCTTTTGTTCGGCCGCTCGAAAACTACGTCACTTCAAATGATCGCCTTTCCACTCCTGCCCCGGAATGCTGCAATCCCCTCCGAGCACCTTCGCCTTCTGCAAGGCGATCGTCTCGTAGAGGACTCCCGTAGTCGTTCCCTCGTTGTAGGGCTGTCCTGACGCTTCCCTCGGAGAAGCCGTGCCGATCATCCCTACCACTTCTACGGACTGGCCGACCTCTCCCTGCAACATCGACGTGTTTCCGCTGGTGATGCGAAACTCTTGCGGCTGCGTGCCTCCCGTAATCACGTACGTGTTCGCCGTCTTCGACAAGCATCCGATGATCGTCATCTGCTGCTGTGGTTTGTTCTCCGAATTATTATTCGCGTTATTTTGTTCTGCGCTCGCCGTACCTAAAAGCAACGTTGTAGATGCGACGACAATGATTGCGATGTACTTCACGATTGACTCCCCGAAGCAACAATATTAGGCGTCGCACTTGATTGTCCGTCCCAGCCGAGAATGGGCACCCCACGTCTCGGCCGGCTTTGCGTCACGTGGGGATGATCGGCAGCGCCATAACTGTCGTTCTAAAACGTTAGATCAGCAGGGTTACGCCGAGGATGGCCGCAAATCGATCATGCGTCGAATCGTTTAACTCTCACGAGAAGTCCGGCTCGAAAGATGAACTCACCGGAAACACGGGGCTGCTTGGTCTACCGTCCCGCGCCTAGCTCGAATGGGTTGGTAATCTCAACGCGGAAGTCTTCGAAGTCCCACTCGTTTCTCGCGGCTATACAAAGCCCGTGAACTCGCGCATTGGCCGCGATCATCGCATCTTCGATCACGTCCGGAGACTTCCCTCCCTTGAAAATATTGCTTCCGGGGCCGAAGTGCGAAGAGGCCGCTCTTTTGTTCACCACCCTCGCCGTAACTTGGCAAATCTTTTTTGGATCAAATGACGCAAAATCTTGTTTCCAAAGAACTTATCGGATCCGCGCACCGGCCGATGCCTGCAAAATCTTGAGCCGCAGACACTTACAGGTAAAATCTTGAGAACATTGTAGTTACAAGGAGCGCAAATTCAGAGGGCCGACATTCGCGGCCGCTGAAATCATCGGAGTTCCGGGCTGTGGAAGGCAAGGTCAGATGTCACAAGTGAGTGTGGAAAAGGAATCTTGATCCGAGCAGCGACCTGGGAACCTTGAGCGGAATGGCCTTTGCCTTTTGATTTAACTGATTTTCCTTTCGCTCACGTGTGTCACCGCCTGTTTATGTCAATCATTGGTGGAGAAAGTGGCAGATGAATTCGGGTACATTGCTCGTATGCAGAAACCGAAATATCAGTGCTGTTTCTGCGGCTCGCGAATTGTTGAACGGCCTCCCGATCCGTGTACCCTGGTCTAAACATATAACAAGCCTGACAATCCCGAAGGGACCGGGTATCTCTGGTGTCATGCGCACTGCTTGAAAGAACGGTTGCATCGGTCTGTCCCTGTTCCTTTCTAGGCAAGACTTGCCCTGAAGGGTTTTGAGTGAAATGGCCCGATAACAACAGTTTACTTTACGGATTCGGTAGGCAGCTTTTCCCAGCACAGTACAGCAGCGCTTCGGGTGTCAGATGTTTTTCATCGTCAAAAAACTCGACCTTCACTCCACCGGTAAATGGGTGTGGCTTCGGGTGCGGTACGTCGGTCCATGATCCACGAGCTGCTCTTTCTAACGCAACCGAATTGAGCTTCTGCTCAAGACCACTGGCGCGGATCGTCATCAGCCGCTCGGCTGACGAAACCTTGGAATCGTCCTCGTACGTCGTGAAATATTCTGTCCGTTGAACGCTCATTCGCTTCGGTTTTCCGTGCCGATTGAAATCAATAGCGATCCAGACCACTGCCCGTTTCAAGCCTTCATGTCGCATGTCCTTCATCCACGGCTTAATTGCGTCATCATTGTGTACATCACTCGTTTGCTGCCGTGCGGCGCTTACGTTGTTTGGACTGGTAAGGACGGCTAGAGCGCAAACTAAGACTATTGTGATGCCTACGTGCGTGCCCATCATGCCTCGCGGGGAACAGCCCTGATATTGTGACACCAAATGCGGTTAGCGAGTCAGTTCGCGAAACATCCGCATTTCACTTAAGTTCCCCTGCTAGTGGGAGGATGAGCGAAAACGCCTGCTTACGTCAGCTTGCGCCTCTCAAGTTCGGCTAGTTCCGCCTCTGTGACGAAATAAGCAACAAAGACGAGGTTCCGAGCGGCGGTAGACGGAAGATTCCAGCCTAACGCTTCTTTGCTGAAATCTGTTCTCGACACTACGCGCTCAAAGTTCTCCCTCACTTCTGAGCATGAACGACGACAGTAATCGGCCCATGATTCTCCGGGTATTCGTTCCTTTGAATCAGCAGCCAACCAGCACATCTCGCATGTAGCGTCACTCAACCGAAACTGAAACTGACCGCCTAAACATCCGAGACCATGAGCTTCGGCTCGTTCGAGTGCAACTGGAAACGATTCGGGAGTCCAAGCGTACTCATTACCCCGGAGTACGGCACCTTCCAATACGTCTGAGGGTAGATCGTCGGGTTTGCTTAGGTTCTCCATCGGGGAAGATTATAGTTGGCGCAAAATCTCCATTACACTTATTCACCCTCGAAACGAAAATTTGGGAGAGGAAGGATCGGCCAAGATGAATCGTCCCAGAGCGTTTATTGGTGCTCTAATGTGCATTGCAGCACTGCTGCTTGAACTGGCTCTGTTCCTGAAACACCGTCTCTGGGGAGGCTATGCGCCGGATGTACGTCTTGCACTCGGGCTGCTGGTTGCCCTTCTCGTTAACCTTTACTTGCTGCGCGGAAAACGAGCGGTTTCAAAATGATTAGCCGAGTTGAGCTCCTCATGGCGATAACTGTCGCGAAATCTCTGTTACACTCAAAATGGCCAGTTACCACCTGAGCCAGTCCGTGACGGAGTCGTTTCACACTCATTTGCTCACTTGCCTTCGAGGTGAATGTCTCCGACCGAGACGTGCGCGCGCAACTCGTATTTGCCGTCGCCGTTGTACTTCAGGGTCTTGCCGAGCCATCCGCTCGGCTCGCCGTAGTCGGCGCTGTGGACGTCCCCAATGCTCGTGCTCACCCGCACCAGCTTGTAATTCCCGGGTCCCTTTTCGACGCGAATATCTCCGACGCTGAGCTCAAGGTCCTTGTCGCCTTCGACACCCTCGACGGTAACGTCTCCCACTTTTTCGTGCACGTCGAGGTTGGTGTTCGGCGGGACTTCGAGTTCAACATCGAATTGCGTGTTCTTCCCTGTCGGGGCATGAAACTCAATCGTGGCATCGTTGCCGCGTACGTCGAAATCCACGCGCGCGTCTTTGATGTTTTCCTCGCGACGCGACTTGACGGTGTACTCCAGGCGGATCTTATTGGAGTCCCCGC
>DATJOA010000066.1:0-6617 GCA_035507635.1 Candidatus Acidiferrales bacterium | reverse complement strand
TTTTCCGCTGGCCGGATCGCTTCCCGGCATGCTGGAAATAAAAAGCTGGTCACGAGTCAGCACTCCGGGCGCAGCGGAATCGGTCCATTTAAAATTCGCCGGATCGATGGCCCGGCGATCCTTCATATTGCGCACTGCGATCGCGCTGATCTGAATATGCGGCTCAGGAAGACGCGCTACCCCGAGCACGGCCCGCGCTGGCGGAGTCTTTCCAAAATATTCGCCGAAGACTCGGTTCATCTCCGGGTACCGGCTGATGTCGTCGAGATAGACCTGCGTGTAAACCACGTGATCGAGAGTCAGACCGGCAGCCGCAACGATGGCTTTCACATTGTCGAGGGATTGTCGGACTTGCGCGTCAAACGATTCGGGTAAAGTTCCGTTGGGACGAAAGGGTCCTTGTCCCGAGACGTAAACATAATCGCCGGCATCGACGCCCGGCGAATAGACGGTATTGCTATGGGCCAGCTGCGCGGGAGTGATGGCGCGAAATTGCGCCTGCGCCGCCAGGGTCAGACAGAACACGATCGTGATTACTGATAAACGCATGATCTTCACTGACACAGTTTTCTCTCGTCTACGCTGATGCTTTCTTCTTCGCGGCAGCCAACGCTGCGCGCAATCTCTGTCCGACAATAATTTCCTGTCCGGGCTGAATGGTCAGGGAAACTAACTCGATGTGGGAGGGCGGTTTGGGCTCTTTGTGATTCGGATTACCCTCGCGAACTGCTTTCACCAGGCTTGGATTGTCAGACCCGAGCACTTCGATCACAGGGTTGCCCGCGCGCAATTCCTGAACGCAGTCGTCGATGGTGTAATTCCAGGCTTTCTGATCCCACGAAACTTTCAAAGTCGGATAGCGATTGCCATCATCGGGGATGTAGACGCTGGTCGTAACGCCCGGGACGGTATCGACCAACTTTCGAATGCGGTCGACCCGGCCATTCCATTCGGCATAGAGCTTTTTCTCGTCCAGCTTGAACCATGTTTCCAGTGCGGTGAGGCATCCGATGATTTCCTCTTTCCCAACTTTCATTGGACGGCAGATGGCTCCCTCGCGCGGATTGCAATTCATGAGCGCTGCTTCGATCAAATCCTTTCTTCCCATCAATAGTCCGCTGCACTGCGGGCCGGATAACCCTTTGCCGCCTGAAAACGTATAGAGATCAATTCCCATTTTTGCGTAGAGCCTGGCATTGCTGACCGGAGGGATGCCGGCCGCATCGTCGAGCAACATCGGTACTTTGCGGTCTTTGGCGATCGCCCACTCCTTTTCCAATTTGTCACCAAGATCTGTGGTGTAAATCATCGCGGTGTTTTCGTTGATGGCATTGCCGAGTTCGTCGGGAGAATAAACGAGAGCAAGTTTGGCGCCGGTGAGACGGATCGCGCTGTCGAAGGCGCTTCGGCCGCCCACCATAATCACCTCGTGCTTGAGGCCGGTTGTGTCGGGAAGCTGCCAGATGTTTTTGTCGTCTGCGCCTGCAATACACGCGGCTGCAGCGGCAGCCATGGCGCCCGCCGCGCCCGAGGTGACGATCCCAGATTCGGCTCCAGTCAATTCCGCGAGCTTTCGTCCGACTCCACGCTGCAGGTCAAACATGTTGACGAAATGGAGAGCTGCCTCGGCCTGTGCCCGCTGGACTTCGGGAAATTCAAGTGATCCGCTGAGATAGGTCCAGGTGCCACGGCAGTTGATGACGGTTTTCACTCCGAGCCGAGTGTAGACATTCTGCCGCGGATCCCTGCCCACCGCCGTTGCGGCCTGAGCATAGAGTTCGCGCGCGGCGATTTGACTCAGCAACGGTGCCGCTGCGAGCAACTTCACAAACGAACGCCTGGAACTCCCGCTACGCATTACAGATCCTCCTATCGAATTTCAGAAACCTACATACTCGCCGATCCCGTTCAGACTTTCGAGCGCTTTCGAACTGAGCGCGCCTTCAGTCTTCCTCCTTGGGAAGCGGAACCCATGAGCGCACGGCCAGAATATGAGCCTTCGCGCCCGGCTTGTTCTCGTTGTAGAAACCCACGGTACAATTCTGCCGAAAGTAGTACGCGTCGCCAGCTTTGGCAGGATGACGGCCTTCGATTCCGTCCGTTCCGCCGCCGGCGACCATGATTCCTTCTCCATCGAGGACGAGATAAATTTCCTCGGCAGTTTCGTGATGATGCGGAAAGTTCGTGCCGCCCGGCGAAAAATCCATCCAGAAAAGACTTGTTATTACATAGGCGTCATCGATGGCGTCGCGCGTACCGGACTTCGGACCTAGCAACAGTTTGTATAGAACCGAGGTGGGATGACCTTCGACAGGTTGTTCCTTAACGTTTTCGAGGTTGACGATCTTGGGTTCGGGCGCTGGCTGGCCAATGGCGATCGACGGCTTGATCTTGAAACTCATGACGAGAACCTGCAGCCGATTGTTCGAGTTGCTGGTCAGCGAATGTTTTATGGCAGGCGGAATGTACGTGAAATCGTTTTTGCGGAGGGTATAAGTGCGGTCGCCATAGTGAAGAACGCCGCTACCCTCGAGCACAAAGTAAATCTCTTCCTGGCGCTCGTACTGGACTAAGGCGCAAGAGCATTGGTGATCGAGGGTCTGCTCTCCGAAACGCGCAACACTCGGGAGCGAGTTGCTCGAAGGATCACCCTCGCCGAAGATCGGCTTGTAGTTACAGCCTGCCGACGAAAGATCGCGGGCTTGAGGCAACGCGGGTACGAAGCGATGCAGCCACGTAGGATTAACCCTCCACTCTTGGGCGACAGCGCACGATGAGGAAATGAGCAGTGCGATCAGCAGGCTCTTCCAGTTGAATGCAGAATTCTCCCCGGCAAAAGCCTGTCCCCGCTGGTTCCCCACAGCGCAGTTGTATAACACAAGATTGCGTTCGCGCCAATCGAAATCTTTCGTTTTATTGGTTTTCATTTCCTCGCTGACCCAGAGGCTTAAGGTCCATTTTGAACAATTCGTTAACCGTGCTACGCTCGAAGGCCTCTTTCCGCGCTTGAAATGATGATTCGGGGTATCGAGTGAACCGGATGCGATCTCACACTTTGCTTTTCCTGCTAGTCATGGCATACGCCGGTGCCGTTTCTGCCCAAACACCGAATTCCGGGACGCCGACGGGCGATCAGTTCTGCCGCGTCGAACCCGCTAAATACAAGGGTTGGGACGCAGAGCAAGTCTCCAACCGGTGGGTGCAACTGGTGATCGTGCCGCAGAACGGCGGCCGCCTGATGCAGGTGACCTTCAACGGGCATGCCTACTTGTTCAACAATCCGAAGCTGGCGGGCAAGTACTTCCCCCCAACCTCAGGCAAATGGTTCAACTATGGCGGCGACAAGATCTGGCTCCTGCCTGAGGGGAACGACGACGAACAACACTGGGTGGGCAACTCGGATTTGATCGACGACGGCCCTTACGCCTTTCGAAAACTTTCGGATGGAAAACAGTGCGAAATCGAGCTTACGGGTCCGGCAGACCCCCAGACGGGAGTCCAGTTTCAACGAACGATTCAGATTGATGCCGATTCGCCGGGCATTCAGTTTCATGTCACGATGAAGAACGTGACCGGCCATATGCTGGAGTGGTCCATGCAATCTGTTTCTCAGTACGACACGTCGGACCGTAGCGCGCCCGAGCAAACTCGCGTCAATCGTGACTTCTGGACATTCACCCCGGCGAATCCTTCCAGTGCTTACCTGAACCGGTATCATGTCCGGTTTGGCCCAGCGGAAAATCCGTCGGTCGAGGTTAGGGACGATGGACTGTTCGCACTCCATTACCCACACATGGCGGCCGAGTTGTGGCTGGATTCTCAAGCCGGATGGCTAGCCGTTGTCGATGGGAGTAGCCGTTACGCGATGGTCGAACGATTCCAGTACGAGGCGGACAAGACGTATCCTGGCAAAGCTTCGGTGATTTTTTGGACCAACGGTCAGGAGATGCATTTGAATCCTGACGGAGTTCCAACGCTGGGTGCAGACCCCGATGCAAGTCCAATTTATCTGGAGGCCGAGCTTAATAGTCCAATGTGCCGGCTGCGCCCGGGAGAAAGTTGCAGCTTCGATACGCAATGGTTTCCGACGCGAGCCGGGAACGATTTTCGCGGCGTCATGGATCCAGGCGTCGTCATGCGGCCTCTGCAAGCCACGCCCGATGGCGAAAAGGTAAAACTCTCAGGTTCATTCGGAGTTTTCTTCGAGGGACATCTGGTGGCGCATTTTTATGATCAGCACGGCGCGAGCATTGGAGTGATGCGGGTCGCCGATGTCAGTCCTGCCGATCCGGTGATTCTGGAAGCGCAAGTGACTTTGCCCGCTAAACCCGCACGCGTTTCCCTGCATTTGGAAGATGAATCCGGACTGGATCGCGGTGCGTTGCAGGAAGTGAGGATCGGTACTGGGGACAATCGCTGATTATGAGACTGATGCGCACACTTTTCACTGTCGTTTTTTGCGTGTCAATGGGCGGGCGAGCCGTAGTTGCTCAGCTGACCCAGGCTCAAGTCTCTTCACCGGTTACTGTTAGCACAGTCGACCTGTTGGCTCAACCAGTCGGTGCGAACTGGACTTCCTACAACGGCGACTATACCGGCCGCCGCTACAGCGCCCTTCGCGAAATCACGACTGCTAACGTTTCGCAGCTTCGAGCAGCGTGGGTTTTCCATCCCGGCAATTCACAGCGCCTGGAAGTCACGCCCATTGTGGTTCGCGGCATTATGTACGTCACATCCGCCAACGATGTGTTTGCTCTCGACGCACGGACCGGCCGGGCGGTTTGGCATTATCAGCGGCCGATCAGTTCAGGATTGCTCGATGACGCGGCGGCACACAAAAATCGCGGGGTTGCAGCGTGGCAGGATTCGGTCTATGTGGAGACGGATGATGCCCACTTGCTGCGCCTCGACGCACGCTCGGGCGGATTGATCTGGGATGTGGAGTACGCGGAGAAATCGAAACACTATGGCGCGACGAGCGCTCCACTCGCCGTGAAGGACGAGATCATTGTGGGGACTTCCGGCGGCGATTCTGGCGTGCGCGGCTTTGTCGCTGCATACGACGCGCTCACCGGAAATCAGAAATGGCGCTTCTGGACGATACCGGGTCCGGGTGAGTTCGGTTCCGAAAGTTGGCCGGGCAAATCGTATCTCTACGGCGGCGGTACTACCTGGATGCCGGGAACCTATGACCCGGCGCTAAATACGCTGTATTGGACCACCAGCAATGCCGCTCCGGATTTCGTGGGCGAGACTCGGCCGGGTGATGATCTATATACGGCGTGCGTCGTAGCGCTCGACGCTGATTCGGGCAAGTTGAAATGGTATTTCCAATTTACGCCACACGACTTGTACGACTATGACGCCACTGAGACGCCTGTTTTGATCGACACACGGGAGAACGGCGCAACTCGCCATCTGCTGGTACAGGCGGACCGCAACGGGTTTTTCTATCTTCTGGACCGCACAAGCGGCAAATTTCTCCGCGCAACTCGATTTGTTGAGAAGCTGAATTGGGCGAAGGAGATCGATTCTTCCGGCCGGCCCGTATTGTCAGGGCGAATTCCATCAGCCGAAGGGACCTATATTTGTCCGGGAATTGAAGGCGCGACCAACTGGTTCTCGCCTTCGTACAACCCCGGCACGCGCCTGTTTTATTTCATGGCTCTGGAAAACTGCAACATCTATTTCGCCAAGCCGAAACCCTTCACACAAGGTGAAACCTACTACAACACGGGAACGAAGCGTCCGCCGGACGAAGCGGGGAAGAAAATTCTTCTTGCATATTCCGTTTCCAACGGCAAGCTAGTTTGGCAGTATCCGCAAGTGGGACGAGCCGACTCGTGGGGCGGGACACTCACCACTGCAGGCGATTTACTATTCTTCGCCGATGATGCAGGATCACTCGAAGCTGCCGACGCGGCCAAGGGTCATCCTCTCTGGCACTTCAACACAGGCCAGCGAATCGACGCCTCGCCCATGAGCTATGCCGTCGACGGAGTGCAATATGTGTCGGTGGCGGCCGGGAGCGACATTTTCAGCTTCTCGCTTCCGCATTAATCCGCCGCTGAGGTTTACTTCTTTTTTCTGAGGTAAGGCACAAAGCCGCGCGTCTTCGTTTCCAGCCGGTAGACCGAAGTGGTGGCGGTGATGTAGAGGGTGCTGTAAGTTTTGTCGCCCCAATTCAAATTCGCCGGCTGCTCGGGCATCCGGATAGTTCCGAGATGGCGCCCATTCGAGTCCCATATCCAAATGCCGCCGGGGCCAGTGACGAAAATGTTTCCGCTCTCGTCTACTTTCATGCCGTCAGGTACGCCATCGCCTTTTCCGCCCGGCTCCTCGGCAAAGATGCGCCCGTTGCTGAGACTAGCGTCCGGCAGGAAGTCATAGAGCCGAATGTTCCTTTGCTCGCTGTCGTCGACATAAAAACGCTTGCCGTCCGGTGAAAAAGCGAGGCCATTCGGCTGAGTGAGATCTTTCGTCAGCAATTGAAGCTTGCCGCTGTCGTCGAGCCGGTAGACGCCCTGAAAAGGAAGCTCCTGTTTTTCGCCTGCTACGAAATCCAGTGTGGGGTCCGTGAAATACAAGGCTCCATCAGGTCCGACGATGACATCGTT
>DATJOA010000065.1:0-11005 GCA_035507635.1 Candidatus Acidiferrales bacterium | reverse complement strand
CGTAGGAGCGCTGATCGCGTAGCAAACCGATTTTTGTATGCGTCTAGACATCAATCTCGCGAGCCAACCGTACGAGGACGCACGATCGTTCTGGATGCGGTGGGGGACCGCCGTGGGCGCGCTCGCGCTGTTGACCCTTGTACTGCTGACGATGGACATTACGGGTTGGCTCAACGCGCGGCGGGACCGGGCAGCGATCGATCAAAAGAAAGCTCTGATTGCCGAGCGGGACCAGATTCGAGCCAATGCCGAAGCCTTCCTGAATCGTCCGGAGAATCGCACGACGCGGGATGAGTCGCAATTCCTGAATCAACTGATTGAACGCAAAGCGTTTTCCTGGACGCGGGTTCTGGAGAGCCTGGAAAAAGTGATGCCGGCCCGCGTGCATCTGGTATCGATCAGCCCGCAATTGGATGACGATAACCAGCTGTCGATCAAAATGAGAGTTGCAGGAGATTCGCGCGACCGGGCGATTGAGCTGGCGCGACGCATGGAAGAATCGAGACGATTCGCGCAGACACAGATCATTTCCGAAAGCTATGCCCAATCGCAGACCGGCGACACGGAACAGTTCGATATCGTTGCCCTCTATATTCCGGAACCATTTGCGGAGGCTTCTGGGACCGCTGGCGACGGAAAAGCGGCGGTGAAAGTGACGCCGTCAAACGAAAACGGAAAGAGCGAAAAGAAGTCGTCTTCCGGGTCGCAGAAAGTAGAGTTGGCGAAGCGGAGTAAGCATTAATGCCCGATTTACGGCAAACCCGAAAGAAACTGAAAACGGTGCTGGCCATCTTTGCCGCAGTGGACGTGCTGGCTGCGGTGGTGTATATCTCTCCGATGGTGGGCTCGGCTGAAACCCGGCGGATGGAATTGAACCAACTGCAAGCGGAATTGAATATCAAGACGCGCCAAGTGGCGCCGCTCAAAGATTTGCCGCACAAGGTTGTCATTGCGAACCAGGAAATCACGGACTTCTACAAGAAGCGCTTCCCTTCCCAGAATTCGGACATTGTTTCGGAGCTGGGCAAACTGGCTTCCGCGAATGGCGTCAGAATTGAGTCGGGACGGTTCAAATTTGAGGATGAAGAAGTTGGACAGGTGCAGCCGGTCGAGATGGAATATGCCTTTTCAGGCGACTACACCGCCCTGGCGAAATTCATCAACGCGCTGGAGCGCGATCAGATGTTTTTCGTCATCAACAGCGTGAGCTTTGGCGGAGAACAACACGGGCCGGTAAAGCTGGGCGTGAAGCTGGAAACCTACTTAAAGGTGGCGTCGTAGTGCAACTCGGATTCGAGAACAAGAAGAAGATGATGTGGGCGGCCGGACTGGGTGCTGTTGCCGTGCTGATATTCGCCTACGAGTTCATTCCGATGTTCACGGAACCGACGACGTCAGCCTCAAGCGCGCAAGCGGCCGCACCCAGTCCGCTGCTGGCGCGAACTCCGACGGGAAAGGCCGGAAAGGTTAAGGGCGGCAAGCAGCCGAAGGTGGAGAATCTCGATCCGACGCTGCGGCTTGATCTGCTGGCTGCATCTGAGCAGACGAGATACGAAGGCAGTGGAAGGAACATCTTCGTTTCGCAGGCCGAAGAAATTCCGCGGCCTATGGGCCCCGGGCACACCGATGTGCAAAAGCCGGTCGAGCCGCAATACCAGGTTCCGACCCCGCCGCCGGCGCAGCCGATTCCGCTGAAATTTTACGGATTTGCCAGCTCTCCGGGCGAACCCAAGAAGATCTTTTTGAAACTAAATGATGACGTCTTTGTCGCAGGCGAGGGCGAGATTGTGGACCGGCGATACAAGGTCATCCGCATCACGAACACGTATGTGGAGATTCAAGACGTCGTGAACAGCGGGCCGCCGCAGAATATTCCGCTCACGCAAGGGTGAAGTAATTGGGCCATTGAGTCATTGGATTGAAGCAGCATTCTCAGTTTCGTCGAACGTGCAAACGCGAAGACGGCTACGTCCTCATGACGCTGCTGCTGACGATGGCTTTGATGGCCATTGCTGCCGGGGTGATCGTCTCGTCGATCACGTTTGATATCAAGCGGGATCGCGAAGAGGAAATGATTCACCGCGGCGTGCAGTATTCGCGCGCGATTCGGCTCTACTACAAAAAGTTCGGCCGCTATCCGACCAAGCTGGAAGATCTGGAAAATACGAACCAGCTGCGGTTCTTGCGAAAGCGTTACAAGGATCCGCTCACCGGGAAGGATTTCAAGCTGCTGCATTTCGGCGAGGCCAAGCTGGCCATGAACGCGCTTGGCGGACAGGGTATCGCCGGCGCAGCAACGATCGGGGCAAACGGGTCGCTGAACAGTCCCGGAGGTCAGAGCTCGGCATTTGGCGGGAACTCGTCGTTCGGAGGAAACTCTGCGTTCGGGTCGAACGGGAACTCAAGCTTTGGCCAGAACTCTCCTGGCACCAATCAGACTAGCCCAGGCACCCCGGGTGCAACCGACGGTTCAACGCCCGACGGGACAGACTCGAATGGGTCTTCGAATGGATCGAACGGTCTCAACGGGAACTCCGGCGACAAGTTGTCAGGCACGACCTTTGGCGGGCCGATCGTCGGCGTCGCTAGCCTCAGCAAAGATCGCACCATTCGGGAATACGATCATAAGACGAAATATAACGAGTGGCAGTTCGTCTACGATCCGACTTTGGATCGCGGCTTCCTGATCACCACGCCGTACCAGCCGCAGTTGCAGATGTTCGGAACGGGTCCCGCCAACGTGAACGGACCGAATACTTCGGGCCAGAACGGCACCAGCGGCGGCTTCAGCAATACGTTCGGAAACTCGCCTTCGCCAATGCAGAACAATCCGGGTTCTGCGGCCGGCGCCGGGTTCGTAAACCAGCCCAGTTCTCCGCAGCAGTAACGATCTTTAATCAAGCGAAAACATAAGGTCTCTCCACCGCGCATTGCTTTTCGCCTTCGGCGGAACATAACGCTCCGCTCGACATGACAATGTGTTGCTATAAATGACGACGGCCTCATCTCGCGATGAGGCCGTTTCATTGAAACTGAAGTTCTCTAATATCGGAACTACACGTTGAACGAAGATCCGCAGCCGCAGGTGCTTTTCACGTTCGGATTCTCGAACTTGAATCCCGCGCCTTCGAGCGTCTCGACATAATCTACGATCGCGCCGTTTAGATACATGACCGACGTGGCGTCGACGAAAACTTTCAGGCCGTCCATGTCGAAAGTCTTGTCCATCATTCCGGCGCCGTTTTCGAACTGCATGGAATAGGAGAAGCCGGAGCATCCGCCACCGACGACTCCGATGCGCAAGCCGGCGGGCACGGGATTCTGCTGGGCCATGATTTCTTTCACCTTGGCCACGGCGTTGGCGGTCAGGCTAATGGGTGCGGCTTTCTTGACTTCGGGGACGGTTGTGGTTGCCATTCGTATCTCCTTGGCTTTAAAGCTGTTTGATTATAGCAAAAAGCGGTCTCCGGAGAAGTTCTCCCGCACCGCTCCTACTCATCCGGTTGGATGCCAGGCGCACGGATTGGGTCGCAGGATTACTGATCTATAACGGGTTCCGGACAAGGGAATTCTCCCGCGCCGGAGGCTTGCCAACAGGGCTATAATCGTGGCGTTAAGGCGTTCCCCGGGGAACGTTTGCGGGGTTAAGCGTGCCTCGTTCGAGCCGGGCGAATTGCCGTTGCGCTGCGTTCGAGTCTGCCGAGGTGGCATATGACGCTCACGATTGTCGCGGTGGTTTTTGGGCTCTTTGCGGTCGGACTGATTGTCCTGCTGATCTACAAGAGCACCCTCACAATGCACGAAGACGATCAGCTATTTTTGGATGAAGCCAATTCCCACATGCAGGAAGAGCAAACCGAACTCTTGATGAAGGTGAACCGGCTGACCATTCCGGTGCGCGTCTTCAGCATTGGTTCCGGCGTATTCCTGCTGGTACTGGTCGCAATGTTGATTTATCAAAAACTGAACGAAGTTCAATAGATCTTCGGCAGAGCGCCTCGGACGGAGTGTCAGGTCACGAGGGCGACAGACGGCGTAATACAGACTTCTGCAATCAGCGGTGCGACGGCGCCGGTGCAGGCCGTGGTTCGCTTTGCGGCAGATAGTTGGCGCGTCTTCCCCAATTTTTCATCCATGTTGTCGAATCGAGCGGACAGCTTGCAATAAGGTTGGCAAGCGACCGTAATTCAAGCGATCTAACTGCGCCCGGATCCATTAGGACTCCGATACGGGTGAGGCAACGTTTGTAGCAGAAACCAGATTCCTACGGGCGGGAGTATCCCGGCAATGTCAACAGCTCCTGCGGAAGCGCCCCTTGACTCTGAGTCGCCCTCAGACAAATCGGGAACACAACCGGAATTAGTTCCTCCTGCCGAGAGTCGCCGCCGGCGGTGGCAGTTCTTCAGCGCCCTGGCAGCGGCCGGCATCGTCGTGATTTTGCTCCTTTTGTTTCTGTTGCGCAGTAGAACTCCATCCAGCGCAGCGCTTCAGCAACCGCTCTCAAGTCGCGCGAATCCCGTGCTTCGGCTCAAGGGAACCACCGAAGCTGTGCAAGCGCGCGCGATTCTGGCTCCGCAGCTCGCTGGCGAGCACGTATCCAGTCTCACGATTGTGCAGCTGACGCCAGGAGGCGCGCGGGTCAAACGAGGAGATGTGCTGGTGGAGTTCGACCGGCAGGCACAACTCCGTGACTACGTCGACAAGAAGGCAGACTACGAGAAACTGGTAGATCAAGTTGCCGAGGAGCAGGCGAAAGAGGTCGCGGCCAAAGCAAAGGACGAAACCGAACTCACGACTGCCGAAGACAGTCTCCGAAAAGCTGAACTCGAAAATGAAAAGGCCGAAATCGTTTCTAAAATCGATGCCGAGAAGAATCAGGAGACTTACGAGGAAGCGAAGGCTACGTACAACCAGCTGAAAGAGACTTTCGACCTGAAACGCAAGGCGGCGCAAGCTGCAATTCGCATCCTGGAAATTCAGCGGGATCGAACCAAGCAAATCATGGATCATGCTCAGGCGAACGCGGATCTGATGCAGATCCATTCTCCGCTTGATGGCGTTGTGGTGCTGAACACGATCTGGAAGCAGGGCACCATGGGAGAAGTGCAGGAAGGCGATCAGGTCCGCCCGGGAGTCGCATTCATGCAGGTGGTCGACCCGTCGACGATGCAGGTGCGAGTGTTGGCGAACCAGGAAGACTTCCCCGCCCTGCGCGCGGGGCAAACTGCCAAGATTCGTCTGGATGCTTATCCGGACATGGTGTTCTCCGGCAACCTCGATCAGCTTGCTCCGATCGGCGAGAACGGAGATTTTTCATCGAAGCTACGAACGTTTGTTGTGATTTTTTCGATCCAGGGAAACAATCGGAAGCTGATGCCAGACCTCTCCGCGGCAGTGGATGTCGACATCTCAGGTCAGAAGACAGCGTCCCAGGGAACTGGACAAGCCGGGGGCGGCTCGTAATGATCCGGCGATTCGATCAACTTTCGAAGCGCGGGAAGATCGGCGTTGTCGCGGTCATCCTGCTTGCGGGGAGCGGAGTCGTTTGGGGCGCGGTTCGCCTCGGGAAGCGATCTCCCACAGTTCCGACGATCGAAGTGAAACGCGGCGAGTTTCTGGATTCGTTGCAGTTCCGAGGCGAGGTCAAGGCGCTTAAGTCGATCACGATCAGCGCTCCTTCGGAGGCTGGCGATCTGCAAATCATCAAAGTGGCTCAGGAGGGCACTCCGGTAAAGCAGGGCGATGTAGTGGTGGAATTCGATAAGACGAAAACCGAACAGGATCTGGCGCAATATCGCTCGACGCTGAAATCGGCGGAGGCCGAGATTGAGCAAGCGAAAGCGCAGGGACGGCTTACCGAAGAACAAGACAAGACTGCGGTGCTGAAGGCGCGTTACGACGTCGAAGGAGCGAAGCTCGAAGCCGGCAAACAGGAGATTGTTTCCAGGATCGAAGGAGCGGAAGCGAAGCTGAAACTCGCCGACTCGGAACAGGCGTTGCGCGAGGCCGAGGAGAAGCAGAAATCCGACCAGAAACTGGATCAGGCAACGATCGAGAGCAAGGTGCAAGCCAGCGCCAAAGCTAAGTTCGACGTCGAGCGCGCCGAGCGTTCGCTGGGACAGATGACGTTGCGCGCGCCCCAGGCTGGGACGATCAGCTTGTTGCAACATTGGGCGGGATCGGGAATGGAGACTTATCGTCCCGGAGATCACGCCTGGCCGGGCGCAGCGATTGCTGAATTGCCGGACGCTTCGACCCTGCGAGTTTCCGCGCGCGTGGATGAAACCGAGCGCGGACGCTTGGCGGCAAAGCAGACCGTAGCCGTGCAATTGAACGCGATCCCGGACCGTCAGTTTACCGGGCATATCGATCAGATCAGCGAAATCGCGAGCCTGGATTTTTCCAGCGGCTGGCCGATCACGCGAAATTTCATGCTCGATATCGCGCTGGATCAAACCGATCCGCGATTCAAGCCTGGGATCACGGGCGAGATCACGGTTATCGTGGACAAAGTGCCGGATGCGATTACGATCCCGGCGCAGGCGATGTTTCAAAAGTCGGGGCAGAACGTGGCATACGTCTGGCACGGCGGCCAATTCGAAGAACGTTCGATCGAAGTTGGACGCCGCAGCGGAGACAAGATTCTGGTGGCCAAGGGAGTGGCCGCTGGGGAGCAAGTCGCGCTGCGGGATCCTACCTTGAAGGAGTAGAAGCGAAAGAATGAGAAGCCGGCGAGCCATTACGTGGGCGGTCGTCGCCGTTGTTCTGTGTGCCGTGGCGGGCGTGGTAGCGGCGGTGCGCCGGGCCACTCCTTCCGCTTCTCCTACAGATATTCCAACCGCGCTTGCAAAACGGGGCGACCTGGAAATGAAGGTATTCGTGACCGGCGAGCTCCGCGCCGTCCATTCTGAAATGCTTACGGCGCCTCCGATCGGCGGAGGCGCGCTGCAAATCACGCATCTTCTTCAAACCGGCAGTCCGGTAAAAAAAGGCGATCTGGTAATCGAATTTGATCCGAGCGAACAGCTCTACAAGCTCGACCAGAATCGTTCCGAGTTGCTGCAGGCAGAGGAGGAGATCACCAAAGCAAAGGCGGACGCGGACGTGACTGCGGCGCAGGACAAAGTCGCTCTGCTCAAGGCGCGCTTCGACGTACGGCGCGCGCAACTCGACGTGCAGAAGAACGAACTGGTCAGCGCCATTGACGCCAAGAAAAACCTGCTCGCTCTGGAGGGCGCACAGAGAGTCTTGACCGAATTGGAACAGGACGTGAAATCTCGGAGCGTCTCGAATCAAGCGACGATTTCCCTGGCCCTGGAGAAGCGTAATAAGGCAAAGCTGGCTATGGATCAGGCGCAGAATAACATCCATAACATGCACGTCACGGCTCCGATGGACGGGCTGGTTGCGCTGTCGAAAAACGATCAGGCGAACGGTGGATTCTTCTTCAGCGGCATGTCGTTGCCGGAATTCCGCGAGGGGGATCAGGTTGAACCGGGCTCAACCGTCGGACAAGTTATCGACCCGACAAGCATGGAGCTGGTTTGCAAAGTTGGGGAACTTGATCGCAACAACATAAAGGAAGGAGAACCGGTCGATCTGCGATTGGATGCGATACCCGACGTGACCTTTCACGGCGCGGTGAAAAGAGTTGGCAGCAGCAACACGCGCAGATTCTGGGACGACGACACGTCCACGAAGTTTGAAGTTGCGATCAGTCTCACGACGACAGATCCGCAGATGCGCCCGGGAATGACGGGACAGGTATTCATCAATGGCGATCCCCGCAAAAACGCGTTGTGGGTGCCCCGCCAAGGCCTGTTCCTCAAAGACAATAAGCGTGTTGTATACGTGAGGCACGGCAGCAGCTTCGATCCGCATGAAGTGAAGATTGAAGCGGAGAATGAGAGCCGCGCTGCAATTTCGGGAATTGATGTCGGCACCGAGGTCGCTCTGATCGACCCGACTGCGCCGCGCAAAGCTGGAAATGCACAGGCAGCAGCACCGGGTCTCGGAGGAGGCGCGCCGTAATGGCAACCGTGGCGTCAACTCCATCGGCTCGCATTTTGCGGAGATACGGCCAGTGGCTTCCTGATCTGCAACTGGGCTTGCAAAATCTGCTCTTGCACCGCTTGCGGACTCTGCTGACGATGCTGGGCATGATCTTCGGAGTCGCGGCCGTAGTCTCGATGTTGTCGATTGGCGCCGGCGCTCGACAAAAAGTCATGGCACTGATCGAGCAGATGGGCGTCCACAATCTCATCGTCGAGGCCAAAGAGACTACCGAGTGGCAGGCGCATCAAAAAATCCGCAGGATTTCCCCAGGACTCACGTTCCAGGATTATCGCGTGATACGCGACGATGTCGGTGACGTCGTTGCGGGCACGCCGCGCAAGCGGATGACGCCGTCGAAGACGATTCCGAAGTCGCAGCAGGATCCGCCAACCATCTATGGCGTGAATCCCGTCTATGTGAAGATCGCGGGATTGCATGTTCTGCAGGGCCGGTTCTTTACCGAAGATGAGGAAACGCGCGCAGCGCCGGTCTGCGTGCTGGGAGCGGCAGCCCGATCAAACCTGTTCGGGTCGGCGGATCCGGTCGGTCAGTACGTCAAGGCCAATGAAACGTGGTTCCGCGTGATCGGAGTGGCATCGCCGCAGTTGAGCTCGCAAACTGAAGTCGCGGGCGTACCCACGCAAGATCTCAACAACATCATGTATGTACCGCTCAACTCGGCGATGCTGCGTCTGGAAGACAACTACAGCGACGTGCGGGATGAGATTGATGGGATGTACCTCAATGTCCGCGAGAGCGCCGACATGGGATCGGTGGCGCAGTTAGTCAGAGCGATTCTAGATTCGTCCCATCATTCCGCCCAGGATTTCAGCGTGATTGTTCCTGCCGAATTGCTGGCGGAACAGAAACGGACAGAGCGTTTGTTCAATGCTGTGATGGTCGCCATCGCTTCGATCTCACTGCTCGTCGGCGGGATTGGCATCATGAACATCATGCTGGCGAGCATTCTGGAGCGCACCCGCGAGATTGGAGTGCGCCGCGCTGTTGGTGCGCGTCAATCCGATATTGTCCGGCAATTTGTGGTGGAAGCGATCCTGATTTCATTTGTCGGAGGAAGCTTCGGGATCGTGTTCGGATTTATCATGTCGCGATTGATCGCGTGGCTGGCGGGGTGGTCGACGATTGTCACGGCCGCTTCCATCCTGCTCGCGTTTGTTGTGTCGATCAGTGTAGGACTGGTTTTCGGAATTTATCCTGCTGTCAAAGCCGCGCGCCTGGACCCAGTGGAAGCGATTCGTTACGAGTAGCGGCGGCTTCATTTCAAGCTCGGTTTAATAAGCTCTGGAGGAATGAGAAATGAGGCACTCCCGCCTGTGTCTGCTCGTTTGCCTTTTCATAATCTTGGCTGCTCCGTCTTGGGCGCAAAAAGGCGAAAGCTATCACGACATGGCAACTGCGCAGGTTCGTTCGGGAAAGCTCGGCGCACCCGGGCACCTGCGCGATTATCTTGTCGACGGAAAGCTGCGGCTCAGTTTGCGCGATGCGGTTGTGCTGACTCTGGAAAACAACAGCTTCGTGAGAGTGCAGGAGTCGCAGGTGGAAAACGCGAAGTTCAGCATCCTCGCGGCTCACGCGCCCTTCGATCCAGTGATCACTTCTACCGACAATATCATCAGCACGATCTCCCCTCCATTCAGCTTTCTCCAGGGCACCGGAAGTTCGACCGTGAACTTCAAGAGCACGGCGAAGAATCTGCAATTCAATTATTCGCAAACGTTCGACACCGGCACGAACGTGCAGGCCGGACTTTTGAGCAATATCAATTCTTCAAACAACTCGTTCTATCTTTTCAATCCGTACACAAGTTCGACGCTGAACTTCCAATTTACGCAGCCGCTTTTGCGCAACGGATGGTTCTTGGCCAACCGGGCTCCGCTGATGATCGCGCGCCGGAACCTGCAGCAATCGAGGGCCAATTTTGCGGCCGAAGTGAATAACAGCATTTTGCAGGCGGTCGGCCAATATTGGGCTGTCGTACAGGCGAAGGGCAATCTCGACGTCTCGAAAGCCTCGATGGACGCCGCGGAAGCGACGTACAAACGTGACAAACGAGCGCTCGAACTGGGAGCGCTTCCACCCCTGGATATCTACCGTTCCGAAGCGCAAGTCGCTTCGCGTCGCGTGCAGGTGATTCAAAGCGAATATGCGGTCAAGCAGGCCGAAGACGCGCTCCGCATGACGATTGGCGCAGATCAGGATCCGTACTTCGAAGCGCTCGACCTGGAACTCACGGAGCAGCCGGAGCCGCAGGGCGAACTCCGCACAATCGATGCTGCAACCGCGTTGCAGACTGCGCTCGCCAAACGTCCGGAGCTTGACGCCGTCAACTATGCCCTGGCTGCCGACGATACGCGCATTCGCCTGGCGCACAATCATCTGTTGCCGGAATTGGATCTGCTGGGACTCTATGCAAGCAACGGCCTCGGAGGCGCGGGCCTGAATGGATCGAATCAGCCGATCTCAAGCTCGTGGGTCAGTCAGATGTTTGGGTTCAGCTATCCGACGTATGAGGCGCAACTGTCTCTAACCCTGCCTCTGAAAAACCGGGCGGCTAAAGCCGAACTGGGCACCGCGTTCGTCTCGCGCCGCAACGATCTGTACAGCCAGCGCCAGGTTCAGGAACAAGTCATGCTCGACATCCGCAACGCCGTTCACCAACTCGAACAGGCGAAGCTGAGCATCGTTGCGGGCAAAGAGTCTCTGGACCTCGCGAACAAAACGATGGCCGCGGAACAGCGAAAATATGAGCTGGGATCGAGCACAATTTTTCTAGTGCTCGAAGCGCAGACAGAAGTCGCCGACGCCGAGCAGACGCTGTTGCAGGCAGAAATCGGATATCAACTCGCTCTAGCCGCTGTCGATCATGCCACCGGAGAAATGCTGGAACCGTATCACGTGCAGATTGCCGAATTGAGCCGCTGAGAGAGCG
>DATJOA010000064.1:0-3938 GCA_035507635.1 Candidatus Acidiferrales bacterium | reverse complement strand
GTCTGGCCTTCAAGGACCGGCTCCGTGTTCAGAGGGATCCATAAAGCCGGCGGACTGTCATTAACGCGGTCGCCGAAGAATCCGGGCGGTGCAATGCCGACAATCGTGACGGGATGACTTTGGATAAAAAACGTTGATCCGACGACATTGGGATCGGCGCCATGTGCTGCCTGCCACGCTGCATAGCTCATGACAGCAACGGGAGCGGCGCCAGGGACGTCGTCTGACGGAAGAAGGGTTCGTCCGGCATAGGAACCGACGCCGAACGTAGAGAAATAATTTCCGGAGACATATTCCGTCCGCTCGGACTTCGCCACGGAGTTTCCGACCCGAACGTTCATCATGTTCCCGCCGGATTGAAACGCCGCGAGCTGCTGAAACTCCGGAGTCGTGTCCTGAATCTGCCGGTAGAGGTCATACGAGAAGAGATCGAAGTCGCCGTTGTCATTCTCATAGCCGCCATTGACGCAGCAATCGTCGAGGTCGCCGATCCGATAAAGGCTGCCCGGCTCTGCGACCGGAAGCGACTGCAACAGGATCGCGTGGACGAGCGTGAAGATCGCCGTATTTGCGCCAATGCCCAGCGAGATGGTGAGGATGACGGTAATCGCGAACCCGGGAGATTTTTGAAACTGGCGGAGGGCGAATTTTAAATCCGACATGGCTGGAATTATGGACGGGCCAGGTTACGAAGAGAAAGCAGAAAAAATCCTGGCTGAAGGATCGGCCGCCGGCCGTTGGGCTTGTCAGACTGCAAAAGCGGAAAAGCCTCTCGCTTGCGTCGAGAGGCTTTTCCCGGGGGAAGGTAATTCTCGCGGCTACGATCGCCGCCTGTTCAAGTCCATTACTTCGGCTGCTGTTGCTGATCGCCGCTCATGGCAGGCGCTCCGCCGTTGGAGGAGAGCTGCTCGAGGTCGTTCTTCAGCAGGCTGATTTCAACCCGGCCGCCGCTGTAATGCTTGGTGGTCTTGGCCTGGTCGTTATTGTTCTCGGGCATGGGAGCATTGCCCATCCCGACGAGATAAATGCGATAGACCGGAATCTCGTGGTTGAGCACGAGGTATCGGACGACCGACTCGGCCATCTTCTGCGAAGTCGCGATGGCAGACTGTCCCTTGCCGGACGAGAAGCCCTGCACTTCGAAGATGTAACCGCGCTGTCCCTTCACACCGTTGGCCATGTCATCCAGAGCATCTTTTGCGTTCTTGCTCAGCATGGTCTGTCCAGGGCGGAAGCGGATTTCAGTCTGGTTCGACGCTTTGTACTGGTCGATGTTGCTAACAACGTTCTCGACATTTTGAACCTTGGCCGTGACCTGCTGCGCGCTCTGCTGCGCCTGGGTCGCCTTGTTGCCGGCGTCGACGGCGTGCTGGTCGGCTTCGTTCGCCTTGTCGGAAGCGAGCTTGATTCCGGCCTGGGCGCGCGAATCGACGTCCTTGATGTTCTTGCTGTTCTGCGAGGTCAGCTCATCGAGTTCGTTGACGCGGTCACGGATTGGTTCGGTCTGGCGCTGCACATATTTCTTGCGGGCAAAGGGATTCACGCGTCCCCAGAAGCCTTCGCGCGACGGCGGAGCCAAAGGCGCCTTGCCAGTCGCAGTGCCGTTATCGCTGGTAGACTGCGACGTTGCCTGCTGCTGATTCTGATCGGTGCTGGACGAGGTGGTCTGCGCGAGAGCCGGGAGAGCAAGAACAGCGGCTAACGGCAGGGCGATGAAGAGACGGTTGTTCATGATAACTTCCTCCAAGTTCGGGGGAGCGTTACGCTCCACACCGGCACGCATAATGCGTGCTTGAAATTCAAATTGCGTCCCCTGAAAACGGTAAAGGAAAGCTAGCGGATTCGCTCAGCCGGCCCGGCGCTGACGCTTCGCCTGGCGCTTGAACTCGGGGCACCCAAAATCGGCGCCTGCCTCTGCTATTACATGTGGGATGCCAAATTCAGCCTTTCGGTTGAACAGCTAAGTATCTGATAACTATGGATAGTATAGGCTTTTCGGAGTCTGGCAGAAAAGAAACGAGTGCATTTGCAGGGTAATTTTGGGAAACCTGATATAAAAACTGCGTGGAGTCGAAGGTAATGGGTGACTATCGCTTACCATTCGTTTTTGTTCGGTTTATCAGACCTTGGTAAGTTCAAGAAAAGAAGATAGCAAACCACAATCTGGGAGGCGCTTTTTGGAGATTCGAGAACTGCGAAGACTCTGGACGAGGATCGTCCGCTCGGGAGTTACTGTCGCTTTAGCAATGACGCTCTCCGCATCCGTTTGGGCAGACGGCGCGACGAAGTCGACATCACGAATTCCCGCCGAGCGCCTGCAACAATATTCCGATCTCGCCGTGACATGGATGCAGCAATATCTCCGCATCGACACGACTAATCCTCCCGGCAACGAGATGAAGGCGGTCGCGTTCTACAAAAAGATCCTCGACGAAGAAGGCATCGAGAATCGCACCTTCGAATACGCGCCCGGCCGCGGAGATTTGTGGGCGCGCTTGCGGCATACAACTGCAGTCGCGAAGCGTCCCATCGTTCTCCTCAATCACATGGACGTCGTGACCAGCGACGCTTCGAAGTGGAAAGTGCCTCCGTTCAGCGGCGAGATCAAAGACGGCTACCTGTGGGGACGCGGCGCGCAAGACATGAAAGACGAAGGTCTGGCGCAACTCGTCGTCCTGGTCATGCTGAAGCGCGAGAAAGTGGCGCTCAACCGCGACGTAATCTTTCTGGCCGTCTCCGATGAGGAGGCGGGCGGAACCGGCACGGACTGGTTCATCGCCCATCAACGCGACCTGCTGGGAAATGCCGAATTCCTGATCAATGAAGGCGGTGAGAATCTTCTCGGCGAAGACGGCAAAGTGAAATATGTTGGCGTCGACGTTGGCGAAAAGACCACCTACTGGCTGCATGTCGTGGCGCATGGCCGCCCGGGCCACGCTTCCAGGCCGAATCCGGATTCCGCCCCCGACCGCCTGGTCCGCGCCCTGAACAAAATCATTGTCTACAAGACTCCTCTGCGTGTGCTCCCCGTCGTGGATGAATTTCTGCGCGATATGGCTCCCTATGAACCGCCCGCCGAGGCTGCCTACTACCGCGACGTGCGCAATGCCATTCAAGACAAGAGATTCCAGGAGGACGTCGAGCGCGACGAGTCGCTGAATTTCCTGCTGCGCGACACGATTTCTCTGACCATGATGGGCGGTTCCCAGCAGACGAACGTGATCCCTCCTGAAGCGTGGGCCAATCTCGACGTGCGCATTCTGCCCGGAGGCGATCCCATCGCGCTGTTGGCAGAGCTCAAAAAAGTAGTCAACGATCCGAATGTCACAATCGAACCGCTGAACGACGAATTCCGCGTGGCTAATTATTCCGGCACGGATAACTCGCTCTGGTCGGCGATCCGCGAAGTCTCGGGCAAATATTTTCCCGGAACGCCCGTCGTACCGCACATCACCAGCGGCTACACGGAGAATCAGCGCTATCGTCCACTGGGAATCGTCGCCTACGGATTTAATCCCTACACAGCGACAGACGAAGAAGGCAACACGGAGCACGGAAACGATGAACGCATCCGCGTCGAAGAAGTAAAACGCGGACCGAGGATCCTCTTCGATGTAGTAGCTCAGGTAGCCGGGGAATAACTGCCTTCATTCCGCCGCCGCGACTCGGGCTCCTTCATGCGACGGCCGAGGCGATACTTCTACGCCTAGCGCTTTGAAGCTCAGCCGCGCCCAGTCTTCGATGCCAGGATTTCCGGCTTATCGACTCTGGGAGGCTGAGCGAACAGGTCTTTTGCCTTCGCGAACAGAGCCTTCGCTATCTCGCCATTCAGGTGCGCATTGCGGCCGTTTTCATCGGCGAACGTATCGAAGATGCCGTACTTTCCCGGACCCATCTTGATCGCATACCAACTGATTGTTCCCGATTCACGCTCGGCC
>DATJOA010000063.1:0-32966 GCA_035507635.1 Candidatus Acidiferrales bacterium | reverse complement strand
TAGTTGGGAAAGACATTGTGGTCGAAGGAAGCTTCGAACTACCCCAGTTGGCACGGCTTGCGATGGACGACCAGATCTTCATCACCGCGTTCGTCCGGTCGCATGGATCGATCAAGGAGATGGAGAGGATCTTCGGCGTGAGCTATCCGACGATCAAGTCGCGGCTGACGCGGATCGCGAACAGTCTCGAATTCGTCGAGACCAGTGCCAGTCCTTCGAAGGCCGAAATCCTTGAGCGCCTTCAGCAGGGCGAGATTACTGCCGAGGAAGCAATCCGCGAGATGGAGGCCTTGAAATGATTCCGTTTGTTGCGGTGGTGAGCTTGCGCAACCAGGAGAGCCGCACCTTCCGTCTCTGGGTTCCGCTGTTTCTGATATGGATCCTGTTATTGCCGCTCGGCATACTCTTGGCGCCATTTATTTTTCTTGCCTGTGCCGTATGCCGCGTGAATCCTTTCCGCGGAGTTGCGGTGATGTGGCAGATGGTTACCGCCCTCACCGATACGCAATTGGAAGTCGAACATCGCGCCGCCGGATTTTCGTTTCACGTTCTTTAGGAGCCTCACTATGAATGAACATCGCCGCCAGATACTACAAATGCTCTCGGAAGGAAAAATCAGCGCTGACGAAGCCGAGCGCCTTATTTCCGCGTTGGAAGAGCCCGGCAGTCCGTCGGAATCAGGCTCGGCTTCCGCGGCCAAGGGCCGCCCAAAATATCTTCGCGTGCAGGTGGATTCGGAGGAAGACGGTAGGCACGATGGCCCAACGAAGGTGAATGTTCGGGTCCCCATGCAACTGCTGCGCGCAGGAGTGAAGCTGGCGTACCTGATTCCCGCCGCGAGCCTACAGAAGGCGAACCTGGCGATGCACGAAAAGGGCATCCCCGTCGACCTGACGCAGATCAAGCCCGAAAACCTGGAAGAACTGGTCGAGCAGTTGAATGATCTAACGGTCGACGTAGATCAGAAGGATGCAAATACGAAGGTGAAAGTTCGTGTTTTCTGCGAGTGAGCTTGGGGATCACACCCACTCGCGGCCGATGGTCAGACACGTTCGCCGAATCCGTCGCGATTAGGCCCCCACTCCCGCCACTTTTTGTCCGATCATGATGGCGTCCTGCATCTGGCGGAACATATCGCTGACTGCGCCCGGCGAGTGCGACATCAGGATCGTGTTGCTCCTGTCGTTGGAGCCGATTTCCTTCATGGTGTCGAGATACTGCGTGACGAGAACCAGCATCATGACGTCTTTCGGGCTCGAGCCTTCCACGGCTTTGGAAAACGCCTCCACCGATTCCTTCAGGCCTTCAATGATGGCCTTGCGCTGGTTGGCGATGCCTTGACCCTGAAGGGCCTTGCTCTCCGCTTCGGCTTCAGCCTGTTTCACTTTCATGATCTTTTCGGCTTCGCCGCGGGCTGTGGCCGCGACCTGCTCGCGCTGTGCGGCGTTAATCTCGTTCATCGCTGCCTTGACCTTGTCGTCGGGTTGAATGTCGGTGACCAGCGCCTGGTCGATGGCGTATCCGTAGGTCCGCATAACGTCATCGAGGCCCTGCTTGATGGCAACAGCAATATCGGATTGCTGCAGGAAGGCGTCGTCGAGATTCATCTTCGGCACGTGGCCGAGGATTACGTTGAAGACGTACGAGGAAATCTGCTGGCGGGGATTTGCAAGCTTATAGAACGCCTCGTAAACATGCTCGGCGATCACGTGATACTGCACCGAGATTGGTATTTTTACGAAGACATTATCTTTAGTTTTTGTTTCGACATCCAGCGCGAGCTGCTGGACGCGCAGGTCGAGGCGTCCGGCAATCTGGTCGAGCCAGGGCAGCTTGAAGTTGATGCCTGCGCTGGCTACCCGTTGGAACTTGCCCATGCGCTGGACCACGACGGCCTCGGCGGTGTGAACCTGAAAGAATCCGCTGAGAATCGTGCCAATCACGAAGATACCGACGATCGCCGCCAGGAATAGCGGCACTACCTGGGAACCATCCATAACGCCCTCCAATATCCACTCGGCATTCGAAATGACTCGCGCGTGAATGTCTGCGCGAATTTGCAGGCATGATAACGGTTTGCGGGCGTTCGGACAAAGAGATTTTCCGAGGGAGTTTTCAGAGTGTCACTGGTGGATGAGCCATCCGCGTTTCGAGGCGAGTTTTCACTTCGGGCCATTCATGATCGAGGATGCTGAAGTAGACCGTGTCGCGGACGCGCCCGGTCCAGGTAAGGAGATGGCGTCGTAATGTTCCTTCTTCTTTGGCGCCGATACGAAGAATCGCATTGCGCGATCTTTGGTTCAAAGCATCGGTTTTCAGTTCGACGCGGATACACTTCCACACCTCGAAGGCGTGCCGCAGCATCAGATATTTCGCCTCGGTATTAACTGCGGTCCGTTGCCACGCCGGCGCGATCCAGGTGGAACCGATTTCCACGCGCCGGTTTGTGCGGTCGATGTTCATGAAACGAGTGCTGCCAATCGTGCGGCCCGAACTGCGTTCGACCGTAGCGAAAACGACCGACTCGCCGCATTGCTGCTCGTTGAGAGCTTTATCAATGAGTTGGTGAAAGTCTTCTTGCGTGCGGACAGAGTATGGAATCCAGCGGAAGATGTCTTCCAAGTCGTTCTGAGCGACGTCCCAGAAGAGATCGGCATGTTCGCGGCGAATTGGCTCGAGGCGGACGACGGTGCCTCCGAGCGTAAGAGGAAGAGTGATGTCCAAGGAAGCTGCTTGAGATGGGGGCGTTTGTGACATTCAGTACGAATTAGTACGTTTCCATCGCTGGCGCGACCCGCACTTTGCGAAGAACGCACGTTTACTTTACCTTAGAAGCGATCTTCAGCATAATCTTGCATCTTGTCGCCATTTCAGGCATCTGAACTACGGCGCGGTAACCCTCAACGATGACTCGATGCGTCGCACAAAGTAAGCTGCCTGCGGTTGCACCTAACTGTCGGGAGATCCGTCAGTGAAGGCGCACTGTCTTCCATTCTCGCAAATTCCGCAAACCACCCGCCTTTTCAGCGATTTTCTTTCGTATTCTCCAGCGATTCGGCCCTTTTATCCGCGTTCGCCATTTTTCGCCGAGTGGATGAAAGAAGAATCGTCGAAGATTTCTTACGACGGTTCACGCCGGGAGAAAGTAGCCGCAATCCTGGAGCGGCAGAACAAGAATTTTGGGGCCTCATCGAAGACTCTGGCGAATATTCACCGGCTGCGTCAGGGCGCAGCCACGGTTGTGACGGGACAGCAGGTCGGCCTTTTCGGCGGGCCGATGTTTGCGATCTACAAGGCGCTCACCGCGGTGAAACTCGCAGAAGAGGCGAGCGCTGGTGGCGTCGACGCCGTTCCAATCTTCTGGCTTGCCACTTATGATCACGACCTTGCCGAGGTGAACCACGTTTCGATCCCGGCGCCCGACGGCAACCTACAAATTCTGACCACTGTAAGCCACGATGTACCCGGCGCCCCGGTAAGTGCGGTTCACTTTTCAAAAGAGATTGCAGGAGTGGTTGAGCAAGCGGCTTCTTTGCTTGGAGACTCGGAGGCCACGCAACTTCTGCGCGATTGCTATCGTCCGGGAGAAACGCTCGGCGGCGCGTTTGCGCGGCTTTATGCCCGTATCTTTGCCGAATGGGGTGTGATTCTGCTTGATGCTTCAGACGCTGAACTCGCGTCCATTGCGGCGCCAATTTATCGAGCAGCCATTGAACGCAGCGCAGACCTGATGGCTTCGCTGATAGAGCGGGGCAAAGCGCTCGAATCGGCGGGTTATCACCAGCAGGTCAAAGTGACGGAATCTTCGGTGTTACTGTTCACGACAAGGAATGGAGCGCGTACGCCGATTCATCGTGCTGGTGAGGGAGCGTCTGCGCATTTCGTTCTCGATGGCGGCGCTGCTGCGCAGGAGAAACTTTCACAGGCCGATCTGATCCGGCAAATCGATGAGAGCCCGGAGCAGTTTAGTCCGAACGTCCTGCTGAGGCCAGTCGTCGAGGACTATCTGCTCCCAACGCTTGCTTACACTGGCGGCGCTGCTGAGACGGCGTATTTTGCACAGGCCGGCGCGGTCTACGAAGCTCTCGCCGGACGCGTAACGCCGATCTTGCCGCGCTTCTCGGCTACCATTGTCGAGCCGAAGATGCAGCGTTTGCTCGAGAAGCACGAGATTTCCCTGACCGATGTTTTTGAAGGACCGGAATCTCTGCGTCGTGAGATTGCGGCGAAGAGTCTGCCGGGCGATCTGCTGGCGGCCTTCGATCAGGCAAAACAATCCTTCGATTCCAATTTCTCGGTGCTTAAAGAAAAGCTCGAGAAACTCGACCGGACGCTGGTCGATGCGGCCGAGACATCGCGCTCGAAGATGCAACATCAATTGGAAAAACTGTACGCGCAAGCAGGCCGGGCCGAAACGCAGAAGAGCGAAGTCGTGTCGCGCCATGCGGATCAGTTGAGTGAGGGATTGTATCCGGACAAAGGCTTGCAAGAGCGAGGCATCGGCGGGGTTTATTTTTTCGCTAAGTATGGCCGGGAGTTGCTACACGAGCTTTACGGGGCGATCCACTCGGATTGCCACGATCATCAGATTCTGGAACTGTAGAGATCGGCACAGCGGAACTACGCTCCGCCGGACAGCCGAGGGCGGCTGTTCCCACACAGGCAAAGGCTTCCCCTCACACGCAACGGGCGATTCACTTGCTCTCGCTCGTTGCCAGATAAGTGCCAAGGCCGATCATGATCACCCCCGTGACAGTTCTTTGCCGGCGGCGGAACGTTGCTGACGAGCGAATTCTTTCGCCGAGAGGCCCAGCCAACGCAATCACAATCAGATCTGCAGTTGTGTTCATCATGACCGAGATTGTTCCCAATGTGACGAATTGCAGGAAGACGTGTCCGTTGCTGCGATTCACGAATTGTGGGATGAACGAAAGAAAGAACAGCGCTGTTTTCGGATTCAGAACCTCGGTGGCAATGCCTTGCCAGAGCGGATTGCGTACAGGCCGGACGTCTTTCGGCAGGGCTTCGGTCTTATCTTTGCGGGCGTCAAGAATCATGCGAACACCCAAGAAGCATAGATACGCTGCGCCGACGTATTTCACGGTGGCGAAGGCAATGGCCGATCGAGCGAGAATGATCGAGACTCCGAGGGCGGCGGCGATGACGTGCACCATGCCGCCAAGGAATGTTCCCAATGCCGAGAGAACGCCTTCGCGCTTTCCGCCGGCAAGGCAGCGGGCGAGGACATAAAGCATCCCAGGCCCGGGAGCGATTGCCAGCAGGGTTGCTGCGGTGAAGAAAAGAAGGATTCTTGTGCTGTCGAACATAAGTCTTCCCCAGAAAGTGATGAAATTATTGCTGCAGCCAGGACTCTAACTCATTGAGCGAATGAACCCGAGGGAGTTCCTGATCGCGATATGCTCCCGCGACATCAAAGAGCACGGCCTGCATCCCGGCATTGCGCGCGCCCACATAATCCACGGAATATACGTCGCCGACGTAAAGGCTGTCCGCAGGATCAGCATTCATTTCGCGCAGAGCAGCGGCAAAGATCGCTGGATGCGGCTTCTCGTGTCCGACATTTCCAGAGTCGGTGATGCTGGCAAAGCAGTCGCAAATCCCACAGCGGCGGAGTACATCTTCGATTTTGCCATCGGCATTGGAGATCACTGCAATCGAATACTGTTGACGGATGCGGTCGAGGGCATCGCGAGTGCCCGGCAGAATCTGATCCCAATTGGCGGAGCTTTGCGTGTTCTTTACCAGTTGATCGCGGACCGAGTCGTCCAAAGCATTCAGTTCCCGAAGTAAGTGCGTGTGAAATGTCCACCAGAACCCATGATCGACTTTGCCGCTCGTCACTTGGCGGTCAAATTCAGCCTTGGTGCGGCGCTCGAGCGCCTGCCAGTGTTCCAGCGATGGATGTTCCCGGGCCGGTAAAGGTGCGAGCATCCGAGCGCGATTGGGGAAGAGAAGGGTGTTCCCTACGTCGAAGAAGATGAAATGCTGCCTGGCCATAAATCCATATTAACGAATGAACCCGACCGGGGAGCATCTTGATTAATCAGTTGCCTCGTCGTGGATACGTGCTGTGAAGCGGCTCCGAGACGTTGTAATATCCAAATACCTAATGGCGTGCAGTTCATAGCACCGATTTTTTTTCAGAAAGATGGCGTTACCGGCAACAGCAGCAGTCGTCTCTGGCGTTGCGCGAGGCACCCGGACGGCATTCGCCGTTTATGCGGCTATGCGTGCTTATGCGGGGGCGATGTTTGGAGTAACGATAGCAATTTTCTATCGCGGGGCCCGGCAGGATGTTTACAACGTACTGTGGGCGGTAGTCTTCGGCTTCGCCACGCTCAATATCCTGACCTTGGCCGGGCGTCGCATGGAGCCCTCAAAGCGTGGCCTGAGCTTTGGCGAGATGATGGCGGTCATGGTCGTGCTGCTGTCGATCGTCCTGTTAGCCTGGGAAATGCTTCACGTCTTTCACATTTTTCCCATCAAGCTTCATCGGTAGATCGTTCCCTGGTTATCGCACGACCAGGACTTCGCGGACATTATCGCGCGCCAGGAAGAACTTGATCGAGGCGAAGTCGCGGAACAGGGTTTCGATGTGGCGATTGTTAAAAACGCGCTGCAAGCGGAAGCCGTCGCTGATCGCCGTATGTAAAGCTCCGGTAGGACCGCGCCGGGCCTCACGGCGAAGAACGACGCGCTGCATCTCCAGCACATCCTTCTCGAGAATGTGAAAGCGGTAGCAGGGAGAGTCCGGCCCCGCGTCTTTGGTGTGAAAGAAGGCCAAAAGCATGCCGCCTGGTTTCAGAACCGACCAAAGGCGTCCCATCACGGGGCGAACCAGGCTTTCATCCAGATAGTCGGGCAAATTCCAGCACAGAACGACGTCGAAGTGGGCGGCAGGATACTGCAGGTTGTCGGCCAGGAACTTGCGGCTGTCGAGCGCGACATTGCCATGTTCGTCTTTGGTGACGAGATGAGATTCGGTGGAGGCGACGAGAAGATCCTCACTATAGATCTTGTGAGCGCGTTCGGTAAAGAAACGGATGTTCGAAGGCGAGGTCGAACCCAGATCGAGAACACAGAGAGGCGATTCGCTGTCCCAGAGACGGGCAAGCTCGCCGAGACCGCTGGAACGGCGTGTCAGTTTCTGCACGGGTTGCGCTGTGTCCCGCTGGGCGCCGCCCGACGAACTACGAAAAAGCTTCATTAGATTCTGCGTGACTGATGCCCATGGGTTAATTTTATGGGGGCATCGACGGTGATGCTCTGGGACTCCAGTTACATCTGAACTACTCTAAAGCGAAAACCGGCCCGTCAGGAGTTACTTTCCTGCGGCCTTCTCGGCCTTGCCCTGAATATCGACTTTGCCTTTCAAATAGGCGCCTTCCTCAATCGAGATCCGCTGGGTGGAAATATCTCCGGTCAGAACGGCGCTCTTGCGCAATTCGACTCGATCGCTAGCCTGAACGTTGCCCTCGAGCTTGCCTTGCACAACGACGCCTTTTGCCTCCACTGAGGCTTTGACTTGCCCGTGAGGACCAACGGTCAAGTTGTTATTCTTGAGAGAGATGGTGCCCTCGACCTGTCCATCGACGTAGAGATCTTCGCTGCCGCTCAATTCGCCCTTGATGACCACCGACTTACCGATTTGCGCCAAATCTGCCGAGATCGGAGCACTCATAAAAGTTTCTCCTTGGAAACGGATACCACACCACCGAAAACGCTGGGAAGGCAGCTGCGAACGGCCCTTTCGCTCTCATCGACTATACCCAACTCCTGCAATCAGCGGCAAGCAACGATAGCGCATCCAATCGTTCAATGCCGTCTTCGCAACCCTTTGTTCCTGCTTGCTACACTAAATACAAAGTGCTTCTCCGCGACGCAACCCGCGTGCAAGCGTGTCTGCTTTTCTGGTGCGCAGCCCTGCTCGTTCCGGTGGCCGTCGCGCAATCTCAAGACGCGAAGTTACCGGAAATTTCGGCGCGCGAGCTGGTGCGCGAGACCGTGGCCCAGGAAGTCGCCGCCTCGAATGATACTTCGATCAAACACATGTTCCGGTCGCGCAAGCAGACCGCGCGCGGAACTCAGACGCGGCTCTACGTCGAGACGAACGATGCGATGGCTGGAATGCTGGTGGCTGTGAACGACCAACCGCTCTCGGCTGAGCAGCGGCAAGCGGAAGACGGCCATCTGGCGTGGCTCATGAACAATCCGGAGCAGATTCGCAAGAAGCATGCCCGCGAAAAGGAAGACGCGGCCCGAAGCTTGCAGATCGTCAAAGCCCTGCCGGATGCATTCCGGTATCAGTATGACGGCGTCGAAATGGGAGATGCGGAGCAGGGCAGACCCGGCGAACAGTTGTTGCGGCTAAAATTCACGCCGAACCCTTCCTACTCGCCTCCAACCCACGTGGAGCAGGTTTTGCAGGGAATGCAAGGCACGCTATTGATCGATCCGTCGGCACACCGCCTTGCGCTTATCGATGGTACGTTGTTCCGCGATGTCTCCTTCGGGTGGGGAATCCTCGGTCACCTCGATCATGGCGGTCACTTTCAGGTGCGGCAGGCCGACCTCGGTGATGGCTGCTGGGGAATGACGGGGATGAGCCTGAAGATAACCGGGAAAATCCTGATGTTCAAGAGCATTAGCATGATTTCCGATGAGACCTTCAGCGATTTCCATCGGGTGCCCAGTAACCTGCCATTTGCCAAAGGCGTGGAACTGTTGAGGAGCGAACAGCAGAAATTGGCTCATTTGGGGAAACTGGAACCGCAGCCGGCGCAGAAAATGCCGTAGTCGTTTACTCCTGAGCGCGAGCCGATTTCCCACAGCGGACGGCTCTCAGGCGCGGAATGTTTCCTTGCGCACCGTTAATTTCTCGATCAGGTCTGTTTTGAGACGGTAGCCCGTGCCGGGCTTATCGCTGATGGCGATCATGCCTTGAGGAGAGACTTCGACTTCCGGTTCAATGATGTCTTCCTTCCAATAACGTTTCGAAGCGGAGACGTCGCCGGGAAGGCTGAAGTTCTGTAGCGTCGAAAGCGCGATGTTGTGGCCACGTCCAATGCCGGTTTCGAGCATTCCTCCGCACCATACGGGGATCTTGTGCGACTGGCATACGTCGTGGACCTTTAATGCTTCGCTGAAGCCTCCGACCCGGCCGACTTTGATGTTGATGATGCGGCAGGCGCCGGCTTCCACCGCAAACGCCGCGCTTCGAGCGTTAATAATGGATTCATCGAGGCAGATTGCCGTGCGCAATTCTTTCTGCAGGCGCGTGTGGTTATAGATGTCGTCGTTCCACAGCGGTTGTTCGATCATGAGCAGGTTGAACTGGTCGAACTTGCGCAGGTGCTCGACCTGATCAAGAGTGTAGGCGGAGTTGGCGTCGCAACTAAGCGTGATATCGGCCCAACGCGACCGAATGCGTTCCAGAACGTTGAGGTCCCAGCCCGGTTTTACTTTGACCTTGATACGCCGATAGCCGGCCGCCAGCTCGGTCTGAATCTTTTCGAGCAATTGCTCGATTGAATCCTGAATACCGATCGAAACGCCGCAGGGAATCTCCTTCCGCGTGCCGCCGAGCAATTTCCATAAGGGTTGTCGCTTCTGCAGAGTTTCGGCCTCCCAGAGCGCGTTTTCGAGCCCACCTTTTGACATGCGGTGTCCGGTTACTTTGGAAAGCAGGGCAGGGCATTCGCGGGCGGAGTCCATGCGTTTGCCGAGCAACATGGGAATCAAGTATGAGCTGAGAGTAGGCCACGCACTCTCGATCCACTCGCTGCTGTAGAACGGATCTTCACCCACTACGCATTCGCCCCATCCGTCGATCCCTTCGCAATGAACCGTGACCAGAAGAATGCGGCGGCTATAGATTCGTCCGAAGCTCGTCTCGAAGAAATGGACGAGCGGCATGTGGATTTCGCGGAGTGTGATGGCTTCGATTTTCATGGTTTGATGAGTAATCCAGTTCGATGGTCAGAAAGCGATTTACGACAGTAAATGACCGACTCTCAGATTCGCCGTCATTTTTCCGAGGCGTACGACCACTTCTCATCCCAGCGGCCAAGGAGGAATCTACCATTGCCCTCGGCATCGCGCTCATAGTTCAGGACCGCGAGCCCGTCGGCGAAGGCGCGCAGAAACTGCTCGCGATTGTGTTCCTGCACCTGTTGAGCTTTGGCTCGTGTTTCTGCATTGGCCTTCCACTCGTAAATCTGCGCAGGCACTGAAATCGAAGTTTCAGTGGGGAAAGGGCCATTCTTTCCGTTTTGCAGGAGATTTGATACCCGCTTGGACTTCAACCACCATTCGGCAATAAGGCGGTCGCTGGGCAAGCCTCCCTGCAGCGGGGACGATGTGATGCCGTACTGGTTGATGTTGTACCGACGGGCAATGGCGCCGAGTTTTTCGATATTCAGATAGGCATTCTTGATTTCGAGCGGATCGAACGTCCACTCGATCAGCTCGATGCCTCGTGCCAGCGCGTCTTCCCGCTGCATCAGTTTCAAGCGGCGTCCGAGTCCGCTATTACGGTGGTCTTTTTTGACTGCCAGCATGTGGGAGTGAAGATAGACGTGGCCGGAGCGCGTGCCGGGAACCGAGAGGGCGAACCCGATCATTGTGTTGCGGTCGAAGGCGCCCATGACCTGACCACCAACTTTGTCGGCGACGACGAACATGCGCAGGGGCACGAGCTCGGCGTCGGTGAAATTCCAGACTTCTTTTTGTAGAGCCACGCAATCGCGAAAATCCTGGACCTCGTGGCAGCGGCGCAGAATGATCGAATCAGCCATTACGCGGAGCGCTCCTTCTGGCAGGGGTCAGTCGATTTCTCGTCGTCTTTTGCTTTCCGCCAGAGATCCTCCAGTTCCTCCATCGAAGATTCATCCACGGATTTTCCGCGCGCGTGAAGGTGGTTCTCCATCCACTGGAAGCGGCGCTTGAACTTGCGATTTGTCTTGCGGAGCGCGGACTCGGCGTCAATCGAGAGATAACGCGCGATGTTGACGAGAACGAAGAAAAGATCGCCGACTTCTTCTTCCAGCCGCGACTGCAGGTCTTCCGGAACGGGAGTGCGGCCCGATCCCGCGACGCCGCGAGCTTGAGGACGCGGTCCCGGAGCAGGGAATTGCTTGAGCTGTTCGCGGAGTTCGTCAGTCTCTTCGGCGAGCTTTTCGAAAAGTCCGTCGATGTCGGGCCAGTCGAATCCAACTTGCGCGGCTCGAGAACTTAATTTGTGAGCCTCGATCAAAGAAGGCATGGCAGAAGAGATTCCTTCGAGGATCGATCGGTGCTTGCTCTCCCCTTCCTCGACATTGTTCTTCGGACGATTTTTCTCTTCCAGTTTTCTTTCTTCGGCCTTCAGCGCTTCCCAGTTCCGCTTAACTTCCGCTGAGGTGTCAGCCTTCACGTCTCCGAAGACGTGCGGATGGCGGTTGATCAACTTGGTCGAGAGGCGGTCGAGCACATCATCAATGGAAAAAGACGATTGTTCGTTTGCTATCTCGGCATAAAAGAGCACTTGCAGCAGGAGGTCGCCTAATTCTCCGGCCAACCCCGGCCAGTCGCGATCGTCGATCGCTTCCAGGACTTCGTAGGTTTCTTCGAGAGTGTAGGGCTTGATGGAATCGAAGGTCTGTTCACGATCCCAGGGACAGCCGCCGGGGGCACGCAAGCGCTCCATGATCGCGACAGCCCGCTCGAAACGTTCTCCAGTTGTCGGCATTTGGCAACCAATGTAAATGACGTTCGCGGCAAGAGGCAACGCGTGTGTTGAGATGCGGCCACGCCAACCGCGCGAGAATGGACCGCATCCTACCGACGCTCGCTTATTTTGTTCATCGCATCAAGCCATCGACATTTCAAAGCGGATACTGCATTCATAACAAGGAGGGAAAAATGGCAAACGAAACTATTCGAGGCAAGAGAGTCGCAATTCTTGTGGCTGACGGATTCGAGCAGGCGGAGCTTCTCGAACCCAGAAAAGCTCTGGACGACGCGGGAGCAACCACCTGGGTTGTTTCTCCGGCCGAAAGCAAGGTGAAGGGTTGGAGTCATGACCGGTGGGGAAACGAGGTTCCGGTCGACATTCCACTGCATTCCGCCAAAGCGGAAGACTTCCATGCCCTTCTTCTGCCCGGAGGAGTGATGAATCCAGATAAGCTTCGGATGATCCCTGAGGCTGTCAATTTTGTGAAGCACTTCATGGATTCCGGCAAGCCGGTGGCAGCGATCTGCCATGGTCCGTGGACACTCATCGAAGCTCGAGCGGTCGGAGGACGCACTCTGACCTCGTGGCCCTCGTTGAAAACGGATCTCCAGAATGCCGGGGCAATCTGGGTGGACCGGGAAGTAGTCAGCGACGGTCGGCTGGTTACAAGCCGCAAGCCGGATGACATTCCGGCATTTAATCGTGAGATGATCCATCTATTCGGCGAGGAACGAGTCGAATCCACACATCTGAAACGGACCGCCTAGCAAAGATCTCAAACCCTTCTACGATTCCGGCCGCCTCCGAAGCGGCCGGCTTCCTTTGTGCCAATCGGCGACAGACGGCGCCTGGTTACTTTGGGTATCATCTTTCCAGGTCTGCGAGGTGGAATTGGCGCGGCGTTACGTTGAACCATCGTTACCTTCTTGCCAGGCATTCTGGGGCGCAAAATCAAGCTTGGTGGTCGTGTTTCAGCCAAGTCGCTGGTTCGCGGGCCCGATCTGCGGATTTTGGGATCTATCTTAAAAATCATGGCGTTAGCGGTAAAACCCCGAGCATCGTTGGAAGGCCAGCACTTCCACGTCGTCGTGATTGGCGGCGGAATCAATGGGGTGGCCGTTGCACGGGAGTGCGCCCGCGCTGGCAAACGTACCCTGCTGGTTGAGCAGAATGACTTCGCCTGCGGGGTGACGAGCCGTTCGACGCGAATCATTCACGGCGGCCTGCGATATCTGGAGCATGGAGAATTGGCGCTGGTCCGCGAGTCGGTGCGGGACCGCGAGAGACTACTGCGGGAGCGGTCACATCTGGTCCATCCGATCCAGTTCCTCTTCTTACTGAATGAGCAGAGCCAGCGCAGTGCCATGAAAGTTCGCGCCGGGCTATGGCTCTATCAGCGGATTGCCGGCCACGAACCGAACAAACCGAGCGAAATGGAGATGATGCGCGTGCAACGCTCGTTGGACGCCGGCCATCAGTGGTTGATGCTGAACTTCGAAGACGCCCAATGCGAATTTCCGGAACGGCTGGTGGCGGAATGGATGACTGAGGCCGCCGACGCTGGTGCCGTCGTTCGGAATCACTGCGAAGTGCTTGCCGTGGATGTGCGCGAAGGGCGAGCCCGAGGGGTTCTGCTTCGTGACAAGACGACCGGGAAAGACGAGCGGGTCGAGGCTGGATGGGTTTTTAACTGTACTGGGCCCTGGGCTGACCGAATCTGCCAGCGCTCGACTGTCCGAACAGGCAAGCCGATGCTGGGCGGAGTCAGGGGATCGCATATTGTCCTTCCGCGATTTTCGGGTGCTCCGACCGCCGCTCTGTATACAGAAGCCGCCGATGGACGGCCGGTATTTGTTTTGCCGTGGAATGAGCAGATTCTTGTCGGGACCACCGAAGTGCCCGACTCGGGAGATCCGGCCCGGACATCTCCTTCTAGCGAGGAAGTCGAATACCTGTTGCGGACCGTCTCGAAGCTCTTCCCCAAAGCAAAATTCACTGCGCATGACATCAAATATGCATTTGCGGGAGTGCGGCCGTTGCCGAACTCACCTGGAAATAAGCCATCCGCGGTCACGCGGCGCCATTTCCTGCACGATCACGCCGACGACGGAGCGTCGCGGTTGATCTCTGTTATTGGCGGGAAACTCACGACTGCGGCATCTTTGGCTCGGGAGTGCGCACGGAAGATTGGGCTTTCTGTTGTAGAGCCGAAGGCCGTGGTGATCGGACCGGGCAACGCTCTGGATCCAATGCTCGATCAGGAAGTCATCGAAATCGCGCGAGCTGGTTCAGTCAGCGAAGAAACCGCTCGCGGCTTGATGGAGTGGCATGGAAAGCGCGCCATGGATATTGCTCGGATGGCGCTCGTCAGTGCCGAGATGCGTGCGCCGATCTGCCCGCACACGTCCCATATTGTGGCCGAGGTGGTCGAAGCCTATCGCAAGGAATCGGCCGTGACTCTGGCAGACGCGTTGCTTCGTCGCGTTCCGGTTGCGCTGGGAGCCTGCTGGTCCGAGTCGTGCAGCCGCGAGGCGGCGCTGCGGATCGGCGCGGTTCTGGGCTGGAAAGACCACGATACGGGAGAGAACCTGGAAGCGTTTGAAACAGAGCGGACGTCGTTCCTGCAGCGGCCCGTTATTGGCAGATCAGCTTTGGAAGCGGCCGCCGACTAACCCCGAAGAGTCCGGCAAAGAAGGTCTGGTTTATCGGAAATAATTCCATCGACTCCGAGTTCGGCGAATCGCTTCATCTGCGTTGGGCTGTTGACTGTCCAGACGAGGACCTTCTTGCCCGCTGATTTTAACTGATCGATAACCGCCGCATTGAGCAGTGCTGCATGGGCGATGACGTAATCTACAGGAATTTCTGTCCATAACTTCATCTGCGATTTTTTCTCGCAAATCAGACCGAGCCGGACACTCGGGTCTGCGCCGCGGAGGGTATCCAGGACCGAGGGCTGGAAGGAAGACACGACAAATCCACGGCGGGGCGGAAATTCTCTCAGCAGATCCGCCGTCATTTTTTCCAAGCCGGCGACTTTGAGTTCGATATCAAGGAAGGCGCGGTCGTGATAGCGGGATAGAACGTTACGCAAACCCACAAGGCCCTTCAGCTTTTCGGCTCGTGCTTTCGCGATCTCGATTCCTTTAATTCGTGCATCGTGGCAGATGACCGCTTGCCCGTCAGCCGTGCGCTGGACGTCAAATTCGAAGCCATCGCAGCCATCCGCAAGGGCATGATCGAATGCGGCAATCGAATTTTCAGGAATCGACTTCAGCCCTCGCGCGCCCCGGTGGCCGAGGAGTAAGAGTTGATTCGTGCGGGTGCCTTGCATGAATCAGTCGAGATCGAAGTCCCGAATGGGTTTGCCGGTGTCGGGAGTCTCCTTGGCTTTTTTCAGAGCTTCCTGGAATTTCTTTTCGAGCAAGTCGGAGGCGTGTTTTTGTGCCTCAACCGACTGCTGGAAGATTGATTCCCGGCGGCTGTCCTGCTCCCGCATCGCTTTGGCTGCCGCTTCCATATCGTTGAACATTTTTGGTTTCACGGCAGCGGTATGCGAGATCACGGCGCGCGTCTGGGTATCGATTTTCAGGACCGCGCTGCAACACGGACAAGTGACTTCGAAATTTGGAGGATTCTTCGCCATTTGTGCGAATGATACCGCAAATGGCGAAGCGTGACGAAGTGAGCTTACTTCCAGACAATCACGCCCATGCGAAATAGATAATGGCGGGAGATTTCGATTCTGTGCGCAGAGTGATTGCAGTTCGCCAGAATCTGGCGCATTTCGGAAGGAACGTAGGCTCGCCGGACCGAAGCAACCCCATCCACGCGCGATACATAACTCCGCATCAGCGGAAAGCCGGCATAGACCAGAGCCAGATGAATGGGATCACGTATCAGGTCGTTGATTAAGAGCGCGCAGCGACACACGCGAAGGGCTTCCTCCGCGAACCTGGAAAGCTCGCCAGGCTGCAGGTGATGGGCAAATAAACTGCAGCTCACCAGGTCGAAGCTCTCGTTGGCGAAGGGAAGGGCGAGCGCATCGGCAACCAGCGCGCGGTGTGCGCGATCAAGGTGCGTGGGCAGGCGGTCAAGGTCCGTTACTTCGAGCGTGATGCCTTTGCCGGCAAGTTGCAGACTCGCCGAGCGAGGTACCTGGCCGAATCCGGATGCGACTTCCAGCAGGGTAAAGCGTCTCTTTCCGGTTCCGGCAGACACCTGCTGGATCAGGTTGCGCGTGGTGGCGACTCCGCCGAACCAGCGATTGATGCGGCAAAGATCGCGGAGAGAATTCTCCACCTCGGCAGGCGGGCAGGTGTGGGAATCGAGAATTTCTTCGGAGTCGATCCGTTGCATGTGTAGAAGGATTGGAACCCCAGCGATTTAAGTCTAAAAGGTCGCGAATGTCGAGTTGTCACGGCAATGTCAGCGCGAGATTCCTCACCCCGCTGGTAAAACGCGGGACTTCGAAATGACGCAGTCGCAACGAGTGTAGGGCTGAGGCGATCAGACTTCCGCTAATTCTTCTTCCAGCAATTGCTTGTTGTAAAGATCGCTGTAGTAGCCGTTCAGGGCGAGGAGTTCGTCGTGGGTGCCGAGTTCGACAATGCGTCCGCCATGGAGGACGGCAATTCGGTCGGCATTGCGTACTGTCGAAACCCGGTGCGAGATGAAGATCGTGGTGCGGCCCTGCATGACATCGCGCAGGTGATTGAGAATCTTATCTTCGGTTTGCGTATCCACACTGGAGAGGGCGTCATCGAGGATCAGAATCCGCGGATTGCGGATCAGAGCGCGAGCTATCGCCGTGCGCTGCTTCTGGCCGCCGGAGAGCGTGATGCCGCGTTCTCCGACCATCGTGTCGTAGGATTCGGGGAAGCTTTCGATGTCGGTGGCGATGTTCGCGGCTTCGGCTGAATTTCGAACTTCAGAGTCGACGGCGGAATCGACTCCTAGCGCGATATTTTCGCGGATGCGATCGCTGAACAGAAACGTCTCTTGCGGCACGAATCCGATGTTCTTTCGGAGAGAGGCCAGCGAATAATCGCGGACCGGCCTTCCATCGATCAGAACCATTCCCGGTTCCGCGTCGTAGATGCGCGGAATGAGATCGACGAGTGTAGTTTTCCCGGAACCCGTAGGGCCGACGATTGCGAGACTGCTTCCGGCGGGAATTCGAAGATTCACATCGCTTAGAACTGGTTTGCCATCGTAGCTGAAATTCAGTCCGCGGAATTCGATTTCTCCGCGAATTTCGTGATCCTGGGCCTCGGGAGCGTCTTGAATCTCTGGCTTCTCCTGCATGATGTCGTTAATGCGGATCAACGACGCGGTCCCGCGCTGGAAGATGTTGATGACCCATCCCAAGGCAATCACAGGCCACGTGAGCTGCATCATGTAGGTGCTAAACGAAACGAACTGGCCGACGCTCATGGTTCCGGCGAGTAGAAGAGTGGTGGTGATTCCGGGGTGTCCCGCTCCGAGGTTCGAAACCAGCTTGACCGTCGAGTTGCCCGCAATCACTTCACGGCCGCCCAGCCACAGAACAAGAACGACTGCACAACCGAGCATCAGTTCGAGCGTTGGCCAGAGCATGCCCATCAGGCGAACCAGCTTCAGGCTGCGCCGGATGTATTCCTTGTTTTCGCGTTCAAAGGCACGAATTTCCGCGTCCTCCTGTACATACGCGCGGATCAACCGTGCGCCAGAAAAATTCTCCTGGGCTCGGGCTGAGATATCGGAGAACATCGCCTGGATTCGCTCGAAACGCTCGTGAATGCGGCGGCCGAAGGTTTGGATGATGATGCTTACCGCAGGGAGCGGGAGAAACGTGTAAAGAGTCAGCTTCGGGCTGATCGAAATCATGAACGCGAGCGCGCCGACGGTGTAGACGAGGGTATTGGCGGAATACATGATTGCCGGGCCAAGCAGCATACGGACTGCATTCAGGTCGTTGGTGGCTCGCGCCATTATGTCGCCGGTGCGGTTGCGCTGATAGTAGGAATAACTGAGGCCTTCGAGCCGGCCGAACAGATCGTTGCGAAGATCGAACTCAATATCGCGCGAGATTCCGATCACGACCCAACGCGTGAGGAATTGGAAAATACCCTTCGTGACCGCGATTGCCAGCAGTATCCCGGCGTACACGAGTAATTTGTGGCGAGTAACGCCCTCGTGCAGGTCGTCGGCGGCTTTGCCGAGCACGAGCGGGAACAGAATCCAAATGCCATTGGTCAAAAGGACGCAGGCGGTGCCGAACGCATATCCCCAGCGATAGCGTTTCAGGTAAGGCAGCAGCGGCCGCAGCTTCTTAGGAAACATGCACTCTAGTAGATGAGATTTTAGCAGGCAGGATGCGAGCTTTCGTCGAAGCGCGGCCGCCGGAGGCTCGTCCGTGTATCGCAGTGCTGGTCCGCTGGTTTCTTCCCGGGCCCTGGCCTGAAATGGATAATTTTTCAGGAAGTCGGCGTTTCCCAGCCAGCCCGGGATTAGACTGGTGTCTGCATGTTTTCCGCAGGAATACTCTCCAAAATCGGGTGTGCCATCGCAATTTGTATTGGAATCGCGCCCGCCCAAGGTGCCCACACGCCAGTACAATCGCCGGCCGCTAACCCCGCTCACAGGCCTGTGACGCTTGGCGAAGTTGTTCACTCGGCAATCCGCCAGGAACACCGCATGGTTGCCCTGATCCGGAACTACCATCCGATTGTTGAAACCTATGTTCAGGAACAAACGCCCGATCAGGTTTTGGGAACCGTGCCGAAGGATGACGATTATTTCCTGAGCCGTCTGGATCTCGGTGGGAAAGCGGCCACGACACTTGCGTTCACAAGCGACGGCCAAAGCGGGGACAGACGGCTTCCCAAAGACGCCGAGTCTTTCGCGGCGAGCGGTTTTGCGCAGTCGTTGTTTCCCGATCCCGATAACTTCGATACCGACAACTACGACTTTGAATTTGTCCGCTGGGAAACTCTGGGAGACATCCGGTGCGCGGTATTGAACGTTGCACCGCGCGAGAAGACGAAGAACCGCGGTTTTATCGGACGGATATGGGTTGAAGATCAGAATTACAACATCGTTCGCTTTACAGGCACATTCCGGTCAAAGGAGTTCGCCAAACGCTCGTTTCACTTCGACAGCTGGCGGACGAACACGATAAGTATCATTTGGACGCCCGCCTTTGTTTACACCGAAGAGTCCGATCCGAAAGACCCTACGCGACACGGCCTGTGGTTCAAGGCGCAGACCCGGATCTGGGGCTACGATCTGGCGAATGCCGGCGACCACAGGGAATATGCGAAGCGGCTGACGGATACGCCCACCTGGGTCGATCCCAAGCGGCAGGAAGCCTCGCAAAATCTGAACCCGACATATACGCTTGGAAATTCCGAGTATTCCGCCGACGACAAGGTGGTCGAAAGGTTGCAGGTCGCCGGACTCATGGCGCCGGATGGCAACGTCGACCACATTCTCGAGACGGTCGTAAACAACATACTCGTCACGAATAATCTGGATATTCCCGCGGTCCGCTGCCGGGTGCTGCTCACCACTCCCCTGGAATCTTTTGTCATGGGCCGAACGATCGTGCTGAGCAGGGGACTGATCGATGTGCTGCCGGATGAGGCTACGCTGGCTGCGGTGCTATCGCACGAACTCGCGCACATCGTTCTGAATCACTCGACCGGCGAAAAGTATATGGCGGGACTGGCTCTGCCTTTTTCGGATCTCCAGATCTTCGCGCATCTCGATTTTCATTTTGATCCTGCCGAGGAGGCTGCCGCCGACAAGAAGGGGCTCGAAATGTTTTCGAAGTCTCCTTACGCAGATAAGATCGCGAATGCCGGATTGTTTCTCGAAGCTCTGCAAGCCCGCGCCCCGCAATTGCCGAATCTATTGCAGGGCCGATTCAGCAACGACTTCGGCAGCAGTCACCTGGTTGGAATGAAGGCGATGGCCGATCCCGGAAAGCATTTGCAGCAGGATAACGTCCAGCAAATCGCCGCATTGCCGCTGGGATCGCGGCTTGATCTCGATCCATGGTCCGACAAGATCGAAATGCGCAAAGGACAAGAGGCGCGTCCGTTGTCGGCAGCCGAAAAAATGCCGTTCGAGGTCACACCCTTTTTCCCGTTCCTCAAGAGGCTGGATCAACCGGGAACGAGCGATGGAAGAGATGCCAGCGCAAAGCCCTGAGAACTCCTCTGCCACTGCAATTGGCAGATGGAAGCATCGTAGAATTATTGCGTCTTGGGATGTGGACCCCGAACCTGAAACGACTCCTGTTTGGAGCTTACCCGCGCTTTGGAAGGAAATAGGTCCCGGCCGAAGGCCGCGACGGTAACGCCCGCGATCACCGCACTCCACACCAGGAAGAACAGAGATCCGAGATCGGTGAGGATTGAGTCACTCATCGTGAGTTCCTCCACAAGCGCGGAGCCCACGGCATAGGCTCCGCGCCGTGACGATGCACTCTCGTCCCAGTCAGAGAGTGTCAGCCAACTTATTGCTCATCCGAGGAAGCAGGCGGAGTCTGGTTCATTCGCTGCTGCATACGCGCCTGGTGTTCCGCTTCCATCTGCTTCAATTGGGACTGCTGATCGGGAGTCAGCAACTTGTATAGCTCATTGTGGATGCGAGTCTGCTGCACGGTCAGTTGTATCTGGATCTGAGCTTTCTGCGCGGCCAGTGCCTGCACTTTCGATTGGTCGAAGGTTCCTTCGACGTATTGGCGCAGCTGCGTATCGATCTGATGCTCCTGCTGCATCAGCGGCTCGACTGTCGGCCGTTCCTTCTGCAGAACCGCCTTCATCTGGGTCTTTTGGTCGTCCGTAATATTGAGCTTCTGCGCGAGACGGCCCATCAGCGGCCCTCCCATGCCAAACTCATGCATGTGCATCGGTGGGGGCGGGGTGGTGGCATCCGCGGTTTGAGACTTGGCGATTGCTGTGCTGAATAAGACGGCCAAAGCGGCAATCATCAAGCGGAAACGAATCGATTTCATGTGGTGACTCCTAGTTTGCGAACTTTGCTTCCTGATAGAAACACGAGTGCGGCTAAAAAAGCGGTAAAAAGACAGTCAACCATAGTAAAGATTTGTAACAGCGAGCATGCGTGTTCCGGAGCCTGCAAGGTCGAATGCCGGTTTGACAATTCTTTACTGCCAACGATTTGGCAATTGAGGCAGAATGGATAGCAGCATGGAACGAATTCTAGTAATCGACGACGACGTGGAACTCTGCCATCTCGTCGGCGAATATCTGCGGGCAGAGGGATTCAGCATTGAGTGTGTGCACGACGGCGAGAGCGGATTAAAGAAGGCGACAGCGGGAGAATATCTGCTCGCGGTGCTCGACGTGATGCTGCCGGGCATTAACGGATTTGAGGTGTTGCGTCGCATTCGCGCCGTCTCCCGGTTGCCGGTGTTGTTGTTGACGGCGCGCGGAGAAGACGTCGACCGCATTGTCGGTCTTGAAATCGGCGCCGACGATTATCTCCCGAAGCCGTTCAATCCCAGAGAGCTGGTTGCCCGCATCCGCGCGGTGCTCCGGCGCACGCGCGGAGAAAGTGGATCTCCCGCGCCTGAGCTGGTAAGCGTTGGAGACGTCGAATTGGACCCCGCGACACGCACGGTGCGTCTGGAAGGAAAGCCGGTCGAGCTTACGTCGGTCGAATTCAACCTGCTCGAAGTTTTGTTACGCGAAGCCGGGCGCGTCGTTCCACGCGAACGGCTGGTGAACGCAGTGCTTAGCCGGAAGTTTTCTCCATTCGACCGCAGCATCGACATGCACGTGAGCAAGGTCCGCAAAAAGCTGGGGGACACCGAGAACGACGAACACATCAAAACGGTTCGTGGTGTAGGCTATATTTTTGCGCGGCCGAGAGAGAAGGCCAAGGTTACATAGCCGCCGATGAAAAGTCTCTTTGTTCGAATTTTTCTTTCGTTCTGGATCGCCCAGGCGCTGTTTGTCGTGCTGGCCATCCTGGTGACTGTCGCATTCCGTCCCCGCGCCTCCACTTGGGAAGCTCTGCGCACGACGGTCCTCAATGACGCGGTGACTGCTTACGAGGATGGGGGCGAGCAGCAGCTTCGGCAGTACCTCGACAGCGTAGATGCCAAGGAGCATGTGCGCGGGTATCTGTTCAATGAGCACGGGGAGGAAGTTTCCCACCGTGGGGCGCCCGATTGGGCGATTCGAGTGGCTGCCGGAGGCCCGCGAACTCCACACGATGGATTCTTATTTCCAGCACCCCAAGCTCAGCGCGATTCGCGCGCATCATCCGATGGGAAGCATCGTTACACCATTGTGCTCGGATTGCCCCCGGGGCCGCGGGTCTTTATTGGGCCGAGAGGAGTCCCATTCACCGGCTTGATCATAGGAGTGATCACCTCCGGCTTGGTCTGCTATTTGTTGTCCTGGTATCTGACGAAGCCGATCGTGCGGCTCCGCACCGCGACTCGACAATTAGCGGCCGGAGACCTCACGGCTCGCACAGGCGCGCCCGCCAGCATCAGGAGAGATGAGGTCACCGGGCTGATGCGCGACTTCGACGCAATGGCTGAGCGGATCGAAACTCTTCTCAAGGCCCAGTCCCGCTTGCTCAATGACATATCGCATGAACTGCGGTCGCCCTTGGCGAGATTGAATGTCGCGCTGGGGCTTGCTCGGCAGCGCGCGGATAATACAAGCGCCGACATGCTGGATCGGATTGAGCTGGAAGCCAGCCGCCTCAACGAGCTCATTGGCCGGATTCTTACCTTGGCGAGATTGGAAGACGGCGAGCAGCTGGTTCCCCAGACTCCTGTGCCGCTCGATGAATTAATCGCGAACGTCACCGACGATGCCGATTTTGAAGCTCAGGCGCGCCGTTGCCACGTGGAAACGAATATTCCCGAAGGCGACTGGGAAGTGCGGGGCAACGCGTCACTGCTGCACAGTGCGGTCGAAAACGTGGTACGGAACGCAATCCGCTATACCCAGGAAGGGACAGCGGTGGAAATCGGTCTATCTCGCGAACTACGGGCTGGGGGTGCTGAAGCCTTGGTGCGCGTCAGCGATTCAGGACCGGGAGTTCCTCAAGACGCTCTCACGAAGCTTTTCGAACCGTTCTACCGTCTGGATGAGGCCCGCGGCCGGATGACCGGAGGCGTCGGCCTGGGACTGGCTATTACCGAGAGGGCTGTCCGATTTCACGGAGGAAAGGTTTCGGCTTCGAATCGGCCGGGAGGTGGGTTGACGATCGAAATACGTCTCCCGCTGATCGCAGCGGCGTCCTTGCCGCAGAAGCCGGCGCAAGAGACCAGCGCTCTCGGCGTTTAGGAAACCCCAAAACTACTCGTAAGCGCGATTCACCTGGTATCTGACTTCCCGTATACTGTCCTGCAGCGATACGGGCAACTCTTCAGAGCTCCCAAGGTTCCAATCAGTCTTTGTGGGAGATTGCTCTTCCCGCGCATTCCTGATACACAAGTGGGTTGAGTTTTCCCGCGGCTTACCAGATTCTGCCGGCCCGGGCCTGAGCGGGCGACGGGCTGGTGTGCGCAAACCTCAGAGAAATATGGAGAAGAACGAGAGAATGTCGAAACGATGGTGGCTGCTCGGGTTGGGGAGCTTGGTATTGATCGGATTCCTCGTAGCTTGCGGAAGCAGTTATAACAACTCAACCGACGGGTTGTTGCTGGTGGGCAGTCAGGGAGCGGGACTGATCGAAACCTTCAGTTTCAGCCTGAATAATGGCCGGACCGCCTCGGTGGCGAATCCCGTAAACGATACGGCCGACGAGACCTGTGTCCTAAACGGGTTGCCGGGAGGGATGGTTGTTAATCCGTCCGGAACCTACGCTTTCGTGATCCTTAACTTCACAGATCTGTGCCAGCAATCTAATCAGACAGGAATTGCGACCTTCCAGATAAAGCCAGACGGCACTCTGACTCAGATCGGTAGCCTGGTTACCGATCCAAACCTCATCAGCTTGACCATGGATCCTGCCGGAAAGTTCCTGTTTACGGCCGAGGGGACTGACTCGCTATCCACTTCTCCGAACGCGCTGTCTTGCCCTGGCACCACCCTCCAATATGGAGTGTGTGTGTACGCCATCGGAAGCGACGGGTCACTCACACCTGTCCAGAGTAATTTTAATTTCGTGAACGGGCCCGGATTTCAAACTCCCAACATCGTCGCGGTCGGTGCGACTCCAACCGTCCTGCCAGGCATTGGAATCAACGGTACGGTGAATTCCGTCTGCTCGGTTCCCGGCTTAGTCGCTCCGACGGCGGAGTTCTTGTATGCCGTGGATGCGGTGAACTACGTGCTTTGGGAATTCTCGGTGGACACTTCAACCGGGGCGTTGGGAAATCCGCCGAACGCAACCCAAGTAAAATATTTCGCGACGGATCAGGTTCCGATGGGCGTCGCGGTCGATCCTTGCGACCGATTTGTCTATGCAAGCGACAGCAGGACGAACAAGGTCAGTGCCTTCACGCTCTGCGCGGTGGTTCAGCTGCCAGCCCCTTGCCCGGTTGCCGATGGTAGCCTGACTCCCGTCCCCGGTTCGCCGTTTGTCCTCTCCGGTAACGCAAACGCGCCTGGTCCGATTCTTGTGGATCCCTACGGAAACAACGTTTATGTTCTGGGAACGCTTTCCAACACGATCTCTCCATTCAAAATAGCGCCCATCACGGGAGCAATCACGGCATTAACTCCGGCAACGATTGCCACCGGGATCCAGCCTACGTCGATGGCGATACGCGGGGACGACAATTGGATGTTCGTCGCAAATTTTGGCGGGGCAACGGTTTCACAATACTCGATTACCCCGGGCACCGGCGCACTGACCGGGTCGCCGGCCATACAGACGGATAACTACCCCTTTGCCGTGGCAGTGAAATAGCGAACGAGCTCTGGGTTCGAATACTCTGCTCGGAGCTGCCCTTAGGTTGGCACTTTCAAAACTAAATATCCTCCCACGAGGGCGAAAATCAGGTCGGGTGACCAAGCCGCAAGTGCGGGAGGAAGTTGGCTGAGGTCTCCCATGGCCTCGAACAGCCGGGAAACGACGGTGTAGAAAACGGCGATTCCGACCGCTACTGCGATTCCAGTCACGGCCCCTCGTTTACCTGTGGATAACGCAAAGGGAATGGCGAGAATAGCCATGATCAGCGTGATCAGCGGATAGGAAAGCTTCTTATTGAGCTCCACCCTGAGCCGCACCACATCGAATCCACTCTGCTGCAAGTCGCGGATGTAGCGATGCAGTTCCTCGTAGTTCATTTCGCTGTATTGCTTGACCTCCTTCTTGAAATAAGAGGGGGTCTCAGGTAATTGACTGAAGGTGGCGACGTCGAATTGATGATAATTCTCGATGGCAGAGACATTGAGTTTTCGCTCCCAGCCGCGTTCGTATTCCCATTGGCCCAGATTTTCGGACCAGTGCGCGCGATCGGCATGGATTCGGCGTGTGATCGTGAAGCTCGACCGATCAAGCTGAAAAACCGTGATATTGCCGAACTGATCGCGGTCCGGATCGAAGAACTGGTAGTAGTAAATGTCGTTGTTTTCGCCGAAGATCCATTTCCTATCGGGACGCAGGTAGGTCTGCGGAGGCTTCCCCTTGATCTCATTGTGTAGCGCTTCCTGCCGCTTGTTCGTGTGCGGCAGATAGAACTGGTCGGCGAGGAATAGTCCGACGGATAGCGCGGCGGCAGCCACAATCACCGGGATAACGATGCGGTAGATGCTGGTTCCCGTGGCTTTAATCGCGGTGATTTCGTTGGATCGCTGCATCAGGCCGAAGGTAACAAGGACGGCCAGCAGCATCACCAAGGGCGCGACATTGTAAAGCAGATAAGGAGTGACGTTCAGCAAGTATTCGGCCACGACAGAGGCCGGAACCTTGTTGCGAAGGATGTCTCCCAATAGCTCAAACAGTGTAAAAACGAGTACCAGCACGAGGAACGTGGAAAGAATCATTCCCAGATAAACGAAAAAGTCGCGAAGGACATAGTCGTCGATCAGAGTGGGAAAGCTGGCGCTAAACACGCGTTTCCTGCTGGAGGCACGTTCGAAGGCGTTTTCCGTTCGTCCCCGGCCAAGACCAGCCTTCTGCGGTGATCGTGGGTCGGTGCTCGATTTGCGGAACGATGCCAACTCAAAGGGGCGCTTTTCGGCCCTGAATAGCAACACCAGGCCAAGCGCCAAGAATGCGAAATCGGCGAGCCACGCGCCAAACCATGGTGTCACACGACCTTGCCGGGCGAGAGAAACTCCGATCAACGAGATCACGTAATACACGAACACCAGCAGGATAGTGAGAACGAATCCACCAGACTTTCCACTTTTCTTGGAGGAAAGCCCAAGCGGAATTCCGACCACGGCAAATACGAGGCAAGCGGTCGGCAGAGCAAACCGCCGGTAAAACTCAATCAGATATAGCCTCGAAGTATATCGATCGACGTGGCCCGCTTTCTGGAGCAGCGTCCATGTATCCATCATGCCGACCGGCTGTGATTCGTCGGACCTATTTTCTGTCGACGGCAGATCGATGGGGATATCGTTCTGCTGAAACGTGCTGATGTTGTAGTGGTCGGGATCTTTGGGGTCGGTTTCGTGCTCAGAGCCATCAATGAGGTGAAGATGCAACCGATCTGTCCCTTCACTGACGACAACACCTTCCTTAGCCAGGGTGATCTTAGGGTTGGCAGCGTCGGAAATATCCGCCATGAAAACACCCTTCCAGATCGCGGCACCCTGGGCGCTTTTCACGTCCTGGACGTAGAGGATGTATTTCGGAAATCCTTCATAGAAAACGCGGGGCTGAATCTCGAAGGAAACCTGTGAGCCCTTGAGACGGTCTTCGAGGCGGCCCAGTGCAGCCTGCGAACGGGGAGCGATGTAGAGTCCGTTGACCATAGCCAAGATCCACGCCGCGACTACGAATATCGAGAGTACGCGGAGAAAACTCCACACTCCCATGCCGCTGGCGCGCATGGCGGTGATTTCGCTATCGGCGGCGAGGCGGCTCAGCCCGATCAGGATTCCCACCAGCACGCTCATAGGAATCGTGTAAGTTAACGCGAGGGGAACGGTAAAGGAAAAGATTTCGGCAACGCTCGGTAACGGCGCGCTCGCCCGCACCACGAGCTCGAGGATGTGGCCGAGGTCGCGCGTGAACAGGACGAAGGTGAAGATGGCCGCCCCGATGAGGGCGTGTGCCGTCACTTCGCGCAGAATGTAGCGGGTCAGGATCCGCATGAGGCAAGCGCTTAAGCCGAGGATAGCATGAGGGAGCGCTTCGTACCGCTACGCCGCTTTGAAAAAGAGCGCTGAAAGCGGGGGCAGAATTAGCTTCAGGGAAAACGGCCGGCCGTGCATGGGGATCTCTTCGGCGTGGACGCCGCCAAGATTTCCCATCCCGCTGCCCGCATATTCCCGAGCATCGCTGTTCAGCATCTCGCGCCAGTAGCCGCCATGCGGAACACCAACGCGGTATCCGAGGCGCGGCACGGGAGTGAAGTTGCAGACGACAGCGATGGTGTCCCGTGGTGATTCGCTCTTTCGCAGCAGCGAGATCGCGCTCGTCGCGTTGTCGTTAGCATCGATCCACTCAAATCCGGCAGGATCGTTATCCAGGACGTGCATCGCAGGCTCGTTGCGGTAGAAACGGTTGAGTTGCTCCATCCACGCTTGCACGCCACGGTGCACCTGGTACTTCAGAACGTGCCACTCGAGGCTGGAATCATGGGCCCACTCGCGGACCTGGCCGAATTCGTCCCCCATGAAAAGCAATTTCTTGCCCGCTTGTGCGTACATATATCCAAATAAAAGGCGGAGGTTGGCAAAGCGCTGCCATTCATCCCCGGGCATTTTGCCGATCAAAGACCCCTTGCCATGCACGACTTCGTCATGCGAGAGCGGCAGCACGAAATTTTCGTGCCAGGAATACAGCATGCGGAACGTCAGCAAATTATGGTGATACTTGCGGTGGATCGGATCACTCTGAAAATACTTCAGCGTATCGTGCATCCAGCCCATATCCCACTTCATGCCGAAACCGAGTCCGCCTAGGTATACAGGTTTCGAGACCATGGGCCATGAGGTGGACTCTTCCGCAGTCGTCTGAATGTCAGGGTGCTCTTTGTAGGCTTCCTGATTGAAGCGGCGCAGGAAATCGATAGCTTCCAGATTTTCGCGTCCACCAAACTTGTTAGGAATCCACTCGCCTTGCTTTCGCGAGTAATCCAGATAGAGCATGGACGCGACCGCGTCCACCCGCAGCCCGTCGACGTGATACTTATCGAACCAGAACATCGCGCTCGACATCAGGAAGCTGCGTACCTCGGCACGGCCGTAGTTGAAGATGTGCGTCTTCCAGTCCGGATGAAATCCCTGCCGCGAATCCGAATGTTCGTAAAGATGCGTTCCGTCGAAATAAGCGAGTCCGTGACCATCGGAAGGGAAGTGCGAGGGAACCCAATCGAGAATCACGCCGATTCCATGTTGGTGGAGATAATCCACCAGGTACATGAAATCCTGCGGCGTGCCATAACGCGCGGTGGGCGCGAAGTAGCCGGTAGTCTGGTATCCCCAGGAGCCGAAAAATGGATGCTCCATCACGGGCAAAAATTCAACATGGGTGAAGCCCATTTGCCCGACATATTCGGCAAGCCGCGGCGCAGTCTCGCGATAGCTGAGCGGACGGTTGTGCTCCTCGGGAACGCGCATCCACGAACCCAGATGCACTTCGTAGATTGCCTGCGGCGCGCGGAGAGAGTTTCGTTCGGCGCGCTTCTGCATCCAGTCTTGATCGCTCCACTGATAGCCGAGATCCCACACGACCGAAGCCGTGCGGGGAGGCTTCTCGTTCCAGAATCCGACCGGATCGGTCTTGTCGATGCGATATCCGTGATGTTGCGACTCGATGTGAAATTTGTAGAGTGCGCCGTGAGTTGCGCCGGGAATAAAGCCTTCCCAGATTCCGGAAGATCCGCGCGAGTTGAGGTAATGAGTCTTTGGATCCCACCCGTTAAAGCCGCCTACAACTGACACCGAACGTGCGTTCGGCGCCCAGACGCTGAAGATGGCGCCGGGCTGGCCGTCGTGTGACGCGAGATGCGCACCCATCTTGTCGTAAATGCGATAGTGGCTGCCCTCGTTGAAGAGATACAGATCATTCTCGGTAAGAAGCTGTGGGGACGTAAGAGTGTTTTCTGGACTCATGGGTACGTTACTGCTGGTGCGGGCCTTAGTTTACCGGAATACAGCCAAGCAGCGCACCACGCCATCCGGAAAAGTCCGCGTGCTATTCTGACTGCTTGAGCCCATGCCCGTCTTGCGCGTAATCCTTCTCTGGCATCAACACCAGCCGTTTTACAAAGATCTGGTCACCGGCGAATACCGCTTGCCGTGGGTGCGACTGCACGGACTGAAAGATTACTACGGAATGGTGAAGTTGCTGGATGAATTCCCCAAGGTTCATCAGAACTTCAACCTGGTTCCGTCGCTGATGGTCCAGATTCAAGATTATGTTGATGGCACAGCACAGGACCCGTTCCTCAATGTAGCAGCGAAGCCTGCAAAAGACCTCACTGAGGACGAGCGACGTTTCGCCTTGCAGTACCTTTTTCAGGCGAATCCACAGAACGTAATTGGCCGATATCCGCGCTATCGCGAGCTATGGGAGCGATTTCGCGAGCACGGAGACCATCCCGAACGCGCCGAGCGATACTTCCAGACGCAGGATTTCACTGACCTGCAGGTTCTTTCGCAGATAGCCTGGTTCGACGAATTCTTCCTCGAAGAAAAGGACGTTGCGGCTTTGGTCGCCAAGGGACATCACTACTCCCTTGAGGATCAGAAATTCGTGATTGCGCGTGAAAGAGAATTGCTGGCTCGCGTCTTGCCCGCCCATGCCGAGGCTGCGAAAAAAGGCTCGATCGAGATTTCGGCAACGCCGTTCTACCATCCGATCCTGCCCCTGGTGTGTGATACGAGCATTGGGGCAGTTTCCTCTCCAGGATTACCGCTGCCGCAGAATCGGTTCCGGCATGCCGAGGACGCACGCGAACAGCTGGTGAAGGGACTCGATCTGCATGAAAAGGTTTTCGGCATCCGGCCCAGGGGCGTTTGGCCATCGGAAGGGAGCGTTTCAGAAGAAGTCCTCGCCATTGCCAGTAGCCTAGGCGTGCAGTGGATGGCCACCGACGAGGGAGTTCTAGGCAGAAGCGCCGGCTTGTTTTTTGCGCGGGACGGAAACGGTCGTCTGCCGGCGAATCAGGCCGAAAAGCTCTACAACATCCATCGCTACGAAAAGGGCTCGACCGCGATGCACATGGTCTTTCGCGACCACACGATTTCCGATCTGATCGGATTCGTGTATTCCGGCATGCCTCCGGCCGAGGCCGCGCGGCATTTGATCAACAACATCAAAGAAGCAGCCAAGCCGGTTCTGGCCAAAGGGCGGGATGCAGTTGTCTCGATCATCCTCGATGGCGAGAATGCGTGGGAGTATTACCCGAAGTCAGGCCGGGAGTTTTTGCGGAGATTCTATGACGGGCTGGAGCACGAGCCGGGAATGGAGGCGGTCACGATTTCGGAGGCGATCTTCCGGCATAAAGACTTCAACCAGATGACTTCACTTGTGCCGGGGTCGTGGATCAACGCGAATTTCAACGTATGGATCGGCGCTCCCGAAGACAATCGCGCATGGGATTACCTGCACCACGCGCGCGAGTTCTATGCCCAGAATGCGGCAAGAGCGAGCGAGGCACAGCGCAAACTGGCGTTCGACGAGATTCTCATTGCCGAGGGCAGCGATTGGAACTGGTGGTACGGCCCGGAACATCATTCGGCGAACGATCGCGATTTCGACGAACTTTATCGCAAGCATCTTTCCAACGTTTACCAGGCGCTCGGTGCATCGCCGCCTGACTATCTGGCGCAACCAATCACGGGCGCGGAAGTGCGTCCGGCATTCATTCCACAGAGTGCCTATATTCATCCGCGAGTAGCCGGGGATAAGGTGCGCTATTTCGAGTGGATGGGCGCGGCTGTGTACACCGCAGATCATCGGGCCGGCGCCATGCACGGCAAACAATTCCTTCTCGATGCTGTCTATGCCGGAATCGACGCCACCAGCTTGTTCGGCCGGCTGGATTTTGCCGGCAAGGTTCCTGACGAAGATTTCGAGATCGTCGTCAACGTCGAGTCCTGGGCCGCGGGAGAGCCCCGTCCGCGACGAACTTTGCGAATAGATTCGTCGGTAAAGGGATGCAAGCTTTTCGAATGGAAGATTGAAAACGGCTCAGCGGAGCGGATTTTGGCGTCGTCCTCGAATCCGGATGAGCACGTAAAGCTGGCACTGTTTCGAAATTTCGAATTCAAGCTACCCTTGGCGTGGCTGTTAGCTACTCCCAGCAATACTCCTCCGGAAAGAGCGGAAGAACGCAAGCCGGTTTCAGCGACAACGGCTGCGACCAGCAAGATCCGGCTTCGGATGAGTTTGTGGCAGAACCGCCTGCCCGTGGATTCCTTGCCGCTCGAAGGATGGATCGAATTGCAGGTGGTGAGCGAGGGGGAGTTGTTGTTCGGGGCGTAGCGCGCTCGTTTTCCGCCGAAAGAATTTGCGTCAAACCGGCCCTAGGCCCCATCCTTGTATCGTGAGAAATTCCGGACCTGCCACTTTGCCGCGGCGTGTGGGGCGCCGCATTTCATCTTTCCTGCGCCAGTATCCAGTCACAGCGAGTGTCTGCGCCTTCCTGCTGGTTGCTGTTCTCGCGGCCCCGTCGCAAAACTTAAACACAACGAAGTCGCCTCAGGGCTCGTCGCAAGCTGCAGTTGCCGAAGACCACGTTTTGTCCGAGCCGCCGGGACTTCGCTATCAAGGCATTCCGGCTCCCATCCCGCAAGACGAGGGCATTGACGGATTGCGCCTGGAATTGCTGCGTCTTGGTACAACTGCGCGATTGATGCAAGTCGTCGCGCATCCGGACGACGAAGACGGAGGATTGCTGACACTCGAAGCTCGCGGCTACGGCGTAGATACCTTGTTGATGACGCTAAATCGGGGCGAAGGTGGACAGAACAAACTCGGCAGCAACCTTTCCGATGTCCTTGGGGTCGTCCGCACCGAGGAGTTGCTCGCAGCAGATCAGTATTACGGTGTGCAGGAGCGTTTTTCCCGGGTCGCGGATTTCGGTTTCTCGAAGACCGCCGAAGAAACATTTCAGAAGTGGGGAGGCCACGATATCGCTCTGGGCGACATGGTGCGAGTGATTCGTACCTTCCGTCCAGATGTCTTGGTTGCGCGATTTTCTGGCACCCCCCGCGACGGACACGGGCATCATCAGGCGTCCAGCATCCTGGCCCGCGAGGCATTTCGCGTCGCAGCTGATCCCAAGCGATTTCCGGAGCAGATTGCCGAAGGCCTCGAGCCCTGGCAGGCCAAGAAGTTCTACATCGGAAATGTGTGTCCCTGGGGATCGATGACGTGCCCGGACGCCGACTGGACCGTGAAATACAACACCGGCGAGCAGAACAAGCAATTAGGCATGTCGTACATTCAGTTCGCCATGCAGGGATTACGGCATCAAGAATCGCAGGGGGTTGGGAACTGGAAAATTGAGCCCGGCGATCGCTTTACGTTTTACAAGCTCGCGGATTCGGTGATTCCATCCGCTGCCGGCAAAGACGGCCACGAAAAAAGTTTCTTCGACGGAATCGACACGACTCTGCCGGCCCTGGCGGCGAGGCTCGGTCCGGAGGAGAAGAAGCTGCCCGAACTGAAACAGCAACTGACGGAAATTGCGGGATGGATTGCCAAATCCGAGGAAGCTGGAAAAGGGAGCGATCCTTCCGGTTCCGATCTGCCGCTGATGCACGTTGTAGCTGATCTGCGGAAGGTGAGCGCCAAGATCGAGCAGAGCAGCTCGAGCGCGGTGGTAAAGCGCGATCTCCTGACGAAGCTTGCCACGAAGCAGCAGCAAGCTGAAACCGCCCTGAACCTCGCGCTGGGAGTGAATCTCGCCGCAGATGTCTCAGCGGACGATGCCCGGAATTCCTCTCTTCCCAAAGAGTCGGACGCGCTCACGACCGTGTCGCCGACCGAAGAGTTCGTCGTAGCCGTGACCTTTCATAACGGTTCAAAACTGCCGGTACTCATTGACCATGCAGCGCTCGAAGTTCCTGCTGGATGGAACACGATCAACGGAAAAACCAAGCCGGAGACGATCAAGCCG
>DATJOA010000062.1:0-6620 GCA_035507635.1 Candidatus Acidiferrales bacterium | reverse complement strand
GGAGGTCGAGCCGCGGAGCCTGACAATCGAGAAGCTGTTTATGACGCGGCAGATCGGGCAGGCGACGTGGTCTCCGGATGGGAAGCAGATCGCGTTTATCTCGAACATGAGCGGGCGGAACAATCTGTGGCTGGTTTCGGCTAATGGGGGCTTCCCTGTTCAGCTCACGGTGAGCGATCAGCGGCAGACGAATCCGGCGTGGTCGCCGGATGGGAAGTGGATCGCGTATCAGTCGGATTATGACGGGGACGAGCAGTGGGACATCTTCATGGTGTCCCCGAAGACTGGAAAGGTCGTAAATCTCACGCAGACGACCGGGATCGCGGAGATGAATCCGACGTGGTCGCCGAATAGTCGCTACCTCGCGTACGAAGTAAAGCCGAAAGATTCGGCGGCGGCCGAGATCGACGTCTACGATTTGATCATGCGCGAGGTGAAGCACATCACGAGCGGCACGCCGCAGGACAAGGGCAACGAAGATCCGATCTGGTCAAAGGACGGGAAGTTTATCGTTTACACGCAGACGCAAGCCAAGGGGACGGACTCGAATATCTTCATCGCTGATGTGGCGTCGGGAAAGAGCACGCTACTGACGCCGCACGAAGGGGAGCAGCACTTTCTGGCAAACGACATTTCGCCGGACGGCAAACGCGTGCTGGTGACCTCGAACGCGGAGAATGGGCATCTGAATATCGGGCTGCTCGATATTGCCACGAATAAGATCGCATGGATCACCAAAGAGAAGTGGGACGTCCTGGGAGACGAGTTTTCGCCCGACGGAAAGCGCGTCAGCTTCAGTGCAGACGTTGAAGGGAACGAAGGCATTTATTTGCATGATCTCGCTACGGGAATGTCCACGCTGCTCGCGATTCCGAAGGGCGTGAATGAGCCTACCGGCGGGCATTCCTCGTTCAGTTCTGATGGGACGCGATTGCTCTACTCGCACAATGGGCCGACGGCACCCAGCGATTTGTGGATCTATCACCTCGCGACCGGGAAATCGCACCAGATTACGCGTTCGCTGGTGGCAGGAATCCGCGGGGAAGATCTGGTCGAGCCTTACCTGATCCACTATCCGAGCCGAGACGGCAAGTGGACGATCTCGGCGTTTCTGTATGTGCCGTACAACATGGCGCGAAACGGGCAGAATGCGGCCATTGTGTATATCCATGGCGGGCCGGCGTCGCAGACGAAGAATTCCTTCAACCGGTTCATCCAGTTCGCCGCGAATCAGGGATACATGGTGCTGGCGCCGAACTATCGGGGATCGAGAGGATACGGCAAGGAATTCCAGCAGGCGAACCTGTTCGACATGGGCGGCGGCGATTTGCAGGACGTGCTCGCCGGAGTCGACTGGATCAAGCAGACCGGGCATCTCGATCCGAAAAAGATCGCGGTGATGGGCGGAAGTTACGGTGGATATTTGACGATGATGGCGGTGACGAAGGCTCCGTCGGAGTGGGCAGCGGCGGTGCCCATTGTTCCGTTCGTGAATTGGACCACCGAGATTCAGAATGAAGATCCGGAACTGCGGGAGTCGGACCTGGCGACGATGGGCGATCCGGTGAAAAACAAGGCGCTGTATGACGACAGATCGCCGATCAATTTTGTGGACAAGATCCAGGCGCCCTTGCTGCTGCTGGCGGGCGGACACGATCCGCGGTGCCCGAAGTCGGAGACCGAGCAGGTTGTCGATGCGATCCGCAAGCGCGGCGGCAAGGTGGATTACAAGGTCTATGACAATGAAGGGCACGGTTTCGCCCGCGTGGAGAATCAGATTGACGCCTATAAGCGTGTGGCGGATTTTCTGCTGGCGCACGTTGTACCGGCTGATTGCAGCTGCTCTTTGAACGAGTAAGGCGCGGGCTCAAGCCCGCTGATGTTAGGACAAGGCCGCTGGTCGGCAGCGCTAGAGCGATCCCCAGATACGAACCTGTCGCAAGAGCGCAGCCCCCGCCCGCAATATGGATTCGTGCAAAACTCCTGCGGTGGATCAGACCCAACCCGAGTCACGCCCGGGCGAAATCGATATATCCCTTTTCCGGGTCGGTGCGGATGAGCTTTGCTCGCAGTCTGTCGCCGACGTCGAGGCCATGCTGTCCCTGGGCGAGCAGACCTTCGACGTGAGGCTGAAGCACGCGGACGAATGTGCCGTTATCGGTGACTCCGGTGACGATCGCGTCGAATACTTCGCCGATGTGCGCCTGCATGGCGACGGCGGCCAGGCGCTTCGACATCTCCCGCTCGACCTTTCTCGCGGCGTCTTCCTTCTTCGTGCAATTCGAGGCGATCACGGTCAGTTCGTCGTCCGAGTACGGGTTGGGTTTGCCGGCGAGCATCGACTTAACCAGTCGCTGCGTAACGATGTCGGCGAAGCGCCGGTTTGGAGCGGTCGAATGCGTGTAGTCCTGAACGGCGAGGCCGAAGTGTCCGGACACGACCTCGCCGGGGCGCTCGAGAACATATTCGCCGGGGCCGATCAGCTTGATCACGATGAGCGAGACATCGGCGAAATGGTCGGGATCGGCCGCTTGGCGCCGGAGGAGGAAGTCGTTGAGAGCTTTCGAGTCGGGTTGCGCCGGGAGCTTTTCACCTTTCGTCGCGGCGAGCTGCACGATGCGATCCCAGCGCTTGGGCGTGCGAACGATGCGACGCAGGGAGGAAACATTTTCCAGCAGGCGAGCGACTACGCCGTTGGCGGCGACCATGAAATCTTCGATGAGATCGGTGGCGCGATTTTTCTGCTGCTTCGCGATCCCGACAACTTTGCCGTTCTCGATCTGTGGATTCACCTCGTCGGTCTGGAGGTTGAGAGCCCCGTGCTCGACGCGCTGGGTTTTAAGGCGCTGGGCTACCTGATCCTGCAGCTTCAGTTGCGCCTGCAGATCGGTGGATGCAGCGACCTTCGGCGGCGCGGGGGACGAGCCCTCGAGCCATCCGCCGACGGAGTTGTATTGCAGTTGGGCTTTGTTGCGGACGATGGCGCGATAAACGTTCGACGATTTCTGATTTCCATCGGAGCCGACAACAAATTCGGTCACAACCGAGAGGCGATCCTGGCCTTCGAGCAACGATGTTGCACCCGTCGAGAGCTCTTCCGGCAACATGGGGAAATTGCGGATGCCGGTATAGACCGTGGTGGTCTCGCAGGCTGCGTGCTGATCGATCGGAGTCAACTTCGTCGCGTAGGCATCGACATCGGCGATTCCGATCATGATCTTCATGTCGCCATTCGGGAGGCTTTCGGCAACTTCAATCTGATCGAGATCGCGGGAAGTGTCGTTGTCGATGGAAGACCACAGGAGGCTGCGCAGATCACGAACTCCATCGGCGACCACGACCGGTGGTGGATTCTTCTTCAGATTTTCCAGCTGGTCGCAAACTTCGGCGGAAAACTCCGGCTCGAAGCCATGTTCAATCATGATTTGTTTTGCCGCGGCCTGCAGATCGATGTGCGAAGGAATGGCGTTGTGCATGGATTTTGGCTGAATTTCGCGCGCACATCAGGCTACACGGAACGATGGCTGTGCGTCGAGAAGGGTGGCTCACCCAGCGTTGGGGCGGTGCTATTTTCCCTGGAGCTTTTCAATGTCCGCATTCGTGTAAAGGCGAACGATCGTTGGGCGGTGCGCGCGCCAGTAGCGGGCATCCTGCGCCAGTGAGACTCCGATTCCCTCCCTGCGCAGCTGCCGCTCGGTGATGATTTGGGAAACGCCAAGATCGACATAACCGGCAGGAAGATTCGTAGGAAGTTCGGGGCCAGCCGCCTGCTCTTCCGAGGGAGCTTGGTATGCCGCTTCGGGTGCCGGCATCCCCCAATAGATCTGACTCGGACTGGGGGCGTACTGCGTATAAGCGGGCGGCAGGGGGGCGGACGTCGTCACGCCCACGACATCTTCTGACTGCGCCTGTTGCGCGGGAGTGAGTTGCGAGGGAAACGAGAGCGACGGGGTGGTGATGGGAGTGAGATACGTGTCCGGAGGAAAGGTGTCGAGGTATTGCGGGCCGGTGCGGAAATGGGTGTCCTGATTGTATTGACCCTGCGCGAATGAGCTTCCCGCAAACGCGAATAGCAGAAGAAGTAGAGTGGCCAGCCGCATAACATCCTCCAAGTCACCCCATTATTGTCGGGCGAAACGGGAGCGAACCATATAGGGTCGGGACCTCAGCCGCGACCTAGGTGCGTGTCCTAGGTTGGTGGGCGAGAAGGGCAGCCTGGCGGCGTTCGCGGCGGCTTTCAAGGATAACGTAGAGCATGTAGAGGACGATGGCTACATTCCCGATGAGGAGCACGATGCGCACGGCCGTTACACCGCGGAAGAGCTCGTGGATCTCGACTGGGAGCAACAGAGTTCCCGAAACAAAAGCCACCCATTCGGCCCAGGTGCGGCCCTTCCACAACCCGTAGGCTTCGGTAAATCGAAGGCCCGCATAAGCAAAGGCTATGCCGGCGGCGTCCCACAGGCGCGCGTCGGTGATGCTGTCGGCGAAGTCGAGGAACCTGAGAGCCCAACGGTTATCGGTGCTGATGTGGAGGCGGGAGAGCAGACTTTCAGCGATGAGCCAGGTGTCCTTGTGCAACAGATAGATGGCAGCGAAGCCCATCAGCAAGACGGCAATCCCTTTTAAACATTCAAAGAGAGCCACAACCCGGAGCACGTGCCGCTGGCGGCGGTGGTGCCGATCAGACATGGGGCCGAGTTCGTGCATGCAATGGGTTGATAACCGCAGGGTATCACGCCAATTGTGAGCGGCCTATACATGCGGGCGCTAAATGTAATCTCGCGTGATGCGTCCCTTACCTCGGTAACTGGAGAGACGTTTGCCGGCATGAAACGATCCGTTGGGGGCGTGAATCGATGAGACGATCCATTCTGTGTGCCTGGGGTGTGACGGCTTTGGCGTTATGTGCAGCAGGCAGCATGGCGCAGGAAAGCGCGAGTCCGCAGACGGCGCGGCAAGCGCTGATTGAAATGCTTTTCAGCAAGACGCCGGGAACGTTTGCGAAGCATTTGCCGGCCGCAACGACGGCAGCGCTGGAGAAAGCCGGGGCGCTGGCGAATATGCAGCAGTTCTCCATGCTCGCAAGCCAGATGCAGGCGCAGGGGAAGAACCTCCAAACGTTTGAAACCGGACCCGTTCTATTCAGTTCGGAAGACGCGAAAACTGGACAGAAGACTGAGGTAAGCGTGGTGCACGATGGTCTGCACGGCGACGTGGACGACCTGGTGGTAGCGTTTCAGGTCTACAAAGACGGTCAACCGCAATTGACGGTTTACCGGCCGCAACTGACGCTCTCGATGAAGCAGGAAGAATCAGTCTGGAAGCTGAACGAGATCTCATTCACGGTGCATTTGCCGTTGGCCGATCCGGAATTTCTGAAGGCGCTCACCGAGAAGATGACGCCGCAAGTCACAAGCAAGACTTCGTTCACTCCACGAACTGAGCAAGCGACTCCAGCGCCGGGGAGCGATGCGATGGTGCTCGGGGCGATGCGGTCGATTCTGACGGCGGAAGTCACGTACGGTGCGAACTATCCGAACATCGGGGTCACCTGCACGTTGTCGGATCTCGACGGATTCGGCGGCGGGCAGCCGAATGAGCATCAGGCGATGCTGATCTCAAGCAGCCTGGCCAGCGGGAAGCGATATGGCTATGTGTTTACGCTTTCCGGATGTAATGGAAGTCCGGCGACGGCATTTCATCTAACGGCTGTGCCGAGCGGGAACACCTTCGGACGGAAGACGTTCTGCGCGGATCAGTCCGCGGTGATCAAGGCGTCGGACAACGGAAAAGCCGCAGCCTGCCTGGCGAGCGGAACTCCAATTCAGTAGCCCCGTACGTCAGCGCATGCTTGCCCAAGCCAGGCCATCCGGCTCCTGGCCAACATCGAAGTGCCCGGTAACCTCGAGGGATTTGAGATCGATGACGGCAATGTAATTATCGGGCGAGCACGCGACGAATGCGCGGCTGCCGTCCGGCTGCATCAAAATTCCTGCCGCGCCGCGCCCCAGCTTGATGCGCTTCACTTCCTTGCGAGTCGCAGCGTCAAGAATGATCAGATCTCCGTTGAAGAGCGTGGAGACAAAAACCAGCTTTCCATCGGGTGTGAATTTCAGGCGATTCGCTCCGCGGGCATTTGCGGCGAGCGTGTCGACCACTTTCTTTTCGTCCGCATCGACGATGGAGATCGTGCCATCCTGAGCGTTGGCGACCCAAATCTGCTTCCCGTCCGGAGAAAGATCGAAGCCTTCGGAGCCATTGCCGACGCGAACGACGGTTTCTTCCCAATCTTGATGAGCCGGAGGCGCGAAGCCGCGCGTCGCTGGCATCTGGCGCGGCGCTACGGCGTCGACAATGCTCACCGTGCCGGAACTGACATTGGTTGTGATGATGCGCTTCTGATCCTCGGAGACATAGATCATGTGCGTGCGGTCCTGGCCGGTGCCGAGGATGAAGTTGATCTTGCCCGAGGCCGGGTCATAACTGCCGAAGGCCTTGGCGCCTTCCGCCGTGAACCAGACTTTGCCGCCGACATAAGTGAGACCATGAGGTCCTCGCAGCGCCCCGAGATCGATGGAGGGCAGCGCCTTGTGGTCGACGAGATCGACGACCGCGAG
>DATJOA010000061.1:0-5610 GCA_035507635.1 Candidatus Acidiferrales bacterium | reverse complement strand
TACGGCAGCGCGTGTACCTTTCACCGTGCGGGTGCCGACACCATCCGGCCGCGGCCGCAAATCCGGATACCGGCTCCCACTCTTAGGCCGTTTCTGCAGTTGGTTTGGATATGGAAACTGTGCTACCGCAATCGCGTTCTGGTCCGGATGCCCGGTCCATGCGCCGTCCATCAGGCAATCGGCTTCGTTCTTCTTGTCCTTCTCAAGAACGGCGAGCGCGCGCGCGTTTAACTCGGCATCTTCGCGGCTTGGATACAGCGCCGTCATCCCGCCGATCGCCAGAATTCCACGGTGGTGACAGATCTCCGGCATCAACTCGCGCAGATTCTGAAAGAACGCTAGGTTATAAGGGATCGTGTTGCGATCGGGCAGCACCCACCCGGGATCATCGAGATTGAAATGAATCAGGCTCGCCATGTAGTCCCAGCGGCCAAGATTCAGACCAATGATGTGTTCGCGAAGGTTGTAGGTGAACTCCTCCATCTGAAACGCGAGCGGATGCGATTCCACCAGCGCCATGCACTTGATGTAGTCGTGCGGCAGCGCTCGCCACTTCGCCAGTGCCTGAAACAGATCGCGCCACCACAGCGCCTCTTCGGCCGATTCGGATTTCGGAATGTAAATGCAAAGCGGATGCTTCAACTCCGCAGGCTCGATTGCGTAGAAAAGTCTCGCAACATCAAACAGCGACGCCGAAACCATCTCGCCAGGAATCAAGCCAGCCTGATTCAGGTGCAGTCCGCGCGGGCGCGTGAAGATCACTGTGGTGCTTGGCTGAATCGTGACTGTCCGCTCGCGTTTTTTGTCGTAGTAAGTCAGCTTGCCGCTCAGACAAGCCAGAATGTTCTCGATTGCAAGCGCGTGATGCGTCCATTCGTTAACGCACGAATCCTCAAGGTCGAGCATCACGCCCGGAGCGCCGGAGTTCAGCATCTTGACACAGAGTTCCGCATCGTCGGCCGGTCCCGTCATCTGATTGCGTTGATCCTGACACCACTGCGGCAACGTGATCTTCCAGCCGTTGCGCACCGTGTCGGAAGGAAAGCGATGCGTCGGCTTCTCGCCTTCGAGTGACTGCTGCAGAATCTCAACCCGTTTCGCGGCCAGCTCCTCTTGCCGCGGAGTGAATCTCAGGTGCAGGGGCAGAAAGAAATCCATGAAGCCCGAAGGAAGATCTCGAGTTGGGTCGAAGTCGGGCGGCGCAGTATTCACTGGATTGAGAACGGTTTGCGTTTCAGGCGAGGCGGTTGCGGTCGGCGTCATGAATGGATTCCCCGGTTGAACTTGTCTTCTGCATGTGTTCAATATGCTGAACGCATATTCATCAGACGGCACGATCCTAGGATGACCAAGAAGATGGGTCAAGAGCCGTGTTCAATATGTGGAACATACATTCATTTTGTTGTCCGGGTAGAGGATTTGCTACGATAACGTTTTGGCAATGAAAACAAAGGACGATTCCCCTTCCGTTGCGGTCGAGCGCGCTCTCGGTATGTTGGAGGCCGTGGCTCGCGAGCCCGAAGGCCTCAGCAATGCTAAGATCAGCCGCCAGCTAAAAATTCCCAAGAGCTCGGCCAGTTACATCCTGCGCACACTCGAGAAGCACGGATACGTGAAGCGCGACGCGGCGGACGGAAAATACCGCGTCGGCCTGAAGATCCTGAGTCTGAGCCGCGGCGCTCTCAGCGGGATTGACGTCCGCGAAGTCGCGTTGCCCATCATGCGGCACCTGATGGAGAAGACAAATCTCACCTGTCATCTCGCGATTCTCGATGGGCCCGAGGCGGTCTATATCGAGAAAGTCGAGCCGCAGGGATTCATCCGAATGGATACGTGGGTGGGACGCCGCATGCGCGTGCATGCGACCAGCGTCGGCAAGGCGCTTGTGGCCCACATCCCACAAGAGCGGCTGGAAAAAATTCTGTCCGAACGTTCCATGGAGAAGCGCACTCCGAAAACCATCACGACCGTTCCGCGATTGCTGAAAGAACTGGAGAAGGTCCGCACGGTGGGATATGCCATGGATGATGAAGAGAACAATCTCGGCGCGCGATGTCTGGGGGCCCCGGTCTTCAACCAGCAGGGCATGATCGAGGCGAGCCTGGGGCTCAGCGGGACGATCCATCAGGTGAATCCCGACACCATGCCGCGCATTGTCGAGGCGCTAAAGGACGCGGCGCGGCATCTCTCCATGCAGTTGGGATATCGCGCTCCGCACCGCCGTGCGACGGGCGCATAACACTCGTCGACATCGGACGAAATCAACGTTCAACACAATCAGGCTGCAACCATCTGGTGATAGGTCAGTTCGTCTAGCGTCGGATTCACCAGGCGCACCATGTCCTGCCAGTTCATTCGCACCAGTTCTCGATGAGTTCCGGCGCTGAACGTGATCTCTTCGTGTTCGGCCAGGCTCATGTCGGCATAAACCGGCATGTCGTACAGATTGCCGAACGGAGGCATGGCACCGGTCTCGCAGTCGGGGAAGGCATCTTTGAATTCAGGTTCGGATGCGATCTCGACGACTTGCGCGCCTGTGAGCTTTCGCAGACGGTCCGGGTCGACGTGCGCGGCTGCGGGAATCACCGCCATTGCCAGGATGCCGTCAATTTTAACGATCACTGTTTTCGCCAGCTTCTTGCCGGAAACGTGCGCCAAAGCGGCGATGCCCTGCGCCGTATAGGCTAACGAGTGGGAGATGACGAGGTACTTTACATTGTGGGAGTCCAGGAATTCGCGAAGCTTGGAAAGGGTCATACGACCTCCTCTATTGGGAAGCGAGGGGCCACGTTCAGGTTGGCTCTGCGGAAGAAGTTAGCTCCGGCGCGACTGCGATGCAGTGCGCCGGATCACCATCGCCAATACAAGGCTAGGAATTCAGTATTTGACGATCGCCGCGAATGATTTCGGATCGAGCGAGGCTCCGCCCACCAGCGCACCATCAATTTCCTCCTGTGCCATGAGCGACGAGACGTTGTCAGGCTTCACCGATCCGCCATAGAGAATCCGCAGCTGCGCGGCGAACTCTGCGCCGAAAACTTCGGCGGTCTCTTTCCGGATCACCGCATGGGCTTCAGCGGCGATTTGTGGCGTGGCGGTCTTGCCCGTCCCGATCGCCCAGACCGGTTCGTAGGCGATGACCAGCTTGGCAGCTTTTTTCGCAGAAATCGCATGGAACGCGCGCACACACTGCCGCCGGAGAACATCGTCGGTCATGCCGGCTTCGCGTTCCTGGAGCACTTCGCCGACGCAGCAGATCGGAGTAAATCCTGCTTCCAGCGCTGTCTTCAAACGCAGGTTGACCGTGTCATCGGTCTCGCCGAAATACTGACGCCTCTCGGAGTGTCCGATGATGACGTGATTCACACCTAAAGCCAGAAGCTGACCTACCGACGTCTCGCCGGTGAATGCTCCTTCTTCTTTCCAATGAACGTTCTGTGCCCCGATCACAACATTCGAACCCTTAGCCGATTCCAGGGCCGCCGGCAAATCGAGAAACGGAGGGCATACCACGATTTCGTCGCGAGTGTGCCCGGAGACCATTGGCAGAAAATCGCGAAAGAAGTCGCGGGTCTGATCGGGAGTCTTGTACATCTTCCAGTTTGCGGCCATTACTTTCTTTCTCATGAGTTCGCCTTTTGAATTTGAAATGAAGGATTCGACTTCTGAAGTTTTTCGGCGGCGCGTTCGAAGGCCCGCACTGTGCTTACGTCGAAAAGGACGAACCGGCAGGTTCGTACGCTCGTCGCCCGAGTCAGCGCTTCGGCCGCGGACGACAATGCAATCGGCGCCGCCTCGTGCACGGGATAACCATACGCGCCAGTGGAGATTGCTGGAAATGACATGGAAGCGATGCCATGTTCGTCGGCGATACGGATCGACTCCCGGTGACAGCTGCCCAGCGCCTCAGCATCGTTCGCCCCCCCGCCCGAGTAAATTGGCCCGACTGTATGGATCACATGCTTTGTCGCCAGCCGCCCGCCTGTGGTGATGACGGCCTGTCCCGCTGGCACTCCACTGATCCTCGACCGAATTTCACGGCATTCTGCGAGAATTGCGGGACCACCAGCACGATGAATCGCGCCATCCACGCCGCCACCTCCCAGCAGAGACGAATTCGCGGCGTTTACGATTGCGTCCGTCGTTTCTTTGGTGATGTCGGCCGGGCCGTCGATTTCGATGATCTTTCCTCGTTCCAGCAGAAGTCGCATGGTGAAAGGTTTGGGAAGGGCACGGCTTTAAGCCGTGCCGCCATGGGTCGATGAATCTCCCGGCTTCAGCCCTTGAGGTGTCTAGCTCTCCTCTTCGTTAGAAGGTCACTACTGGGAACTGACAACTGACCACTGGCAACTGCTTTTACTTGTCCGTCAGCGCTTCTACCCCCGGCAGTTTCTGACCTTCCAAAAATTCCAGCGACGCGCCGCCGCCAGTCGAGATATGCGTGATCTTGTCGGCCACATTCGCCGCCTTCACAGCCGCGACCGAATCTCCTCCACCGACGATCGAAGTCGCCCCGGCATTGTCCGCGACTGCCTGTGCGATCTTGAACGTTCCCTTCGAGAACCCGGGCACTTCGAACACGCCCATTGGCCCGTTCCAGACGATCGTTCGCGCCGAGGAGATTTCTTCCGAGAATAGTTCGATCGTCTTCGGTCCGATATCGAGCGCCATCTTGTCCGCAGGAATCGGCTGACCTTCGCCGATCTGCTGTATGACGGCGTTCGCCTCAGGTTTCATCGCCACAACGTGATCGACCGGCAGGAGAAATTTCACGTTCCGCTTCTTCGCGTCTGCCAGGAGTTTCTTGGCCAGGTCGATTTTGTCCGCCTCGAGCAGTGACTTCCCGATCTCCTGCCCCTGCGCCTTGAGGAACGTGTACGCCATGCCGCCGCCGATGATCAGCGTGTTGACCTTTGTCATCAGATTCTCGATGACGCCGATCTTGTCGCTGACCTTGGCGCCGCCGAGGATCGCCACGAACGGCTCTTCCGGATGCTCCAGCGCCTTGCCGAGATACTTCAGCTCTTTCTCCATCAGCAAACCGGCCGCGCATTCCTTCATGAACTTCGTAATGCCGGCCGTGGACGCATGAGCGCGGTGCGCCGATCCGAACGCATCATTGACATAGTATTCGGCGAGATTCGCGAGCTGGCGCGAAAACTTCTCGTCATTCGCTTCTTCTTCCGCATGGAATCGCAGGTTTTCGAGCAGAAGCGTCTGTCCCTTTTCCAGTTGATTGGCGACTTCTTCCGCCTCGGGGCCAACGCATTCGGGACAGAAGCCGACGTTTTCGCCTCGGGCCAATTCCTTGTCGAGCAGCATGCGCAAACGCTCGGCCACCGGCTTGAGACTCATCTTCGGATTGGGCTTGCCCTTCGGCCGTCCCAGATGCGAAGCCAGGATCAGCCGCGCACCGTGCCGCAGCGCATACTCAATCGTCGGCAGGGTTTCGCGGATACGGGTATCGTCCATCACGCGTCCGTCATCGAGCGGAACATTGAAGTCGACGCGCATGAACACACGATTGCCATTGAGGGGGAGATCGCGAATCGAAAGCTTGGACATGGATGGAGTCCTCTATCAGCTGTTTGGAAGGTAGTGCGGGTGCCC
>DATJOA010000060.1:0-11880 GCA_035507635.1 Candidatus Acidiferrales bacterium | reverse complement strand
TCGAACCCGGCGACCATCATGACCGATCCGGAGTCGGCCGACCGCACTTACATCGAGCCGCTCACGCTCGAATATCTGGAAGAGATCATCCGCATCGAGCGCGAGATGTCTCCCGGCGCCGGATTCGCCGTGTTGCCCACCGTCGGCGGACAGACGGCGCTCAACCTTGCCATCGAACTTTCCGATGGGGGCGTGCTCGAAAAATACAACGTTCATCTCATCGGCGCGAACGTCGCGGCTATCAAGAAGGCGGAAGACCGACTCTTCTTCAAAGACGCAATGCAGAAGATCGGGCTCGACGTCCCGAAGTCCGCTCTCGTCAACAACGCGAAAGATGGGATTGAGTTCGCCGGCAAGATCGGATTCCCGGTAATCGTTCGCCCGTCATTCACTCTTGGTGGTACGGGCGGCGGTATTGCTTACAACCGCGAGGAACTCGGAGAAGTTCTTGCCCGCGGTCTCGATCTTTCTCCGGTACACGAGGCGCTGATCGAAGAGTCGGTTCTCGGCTGGAAAGAATTTGAGCTTGAGGTGATGCGCGACACGAAGGACAACGTCATCATCGTCTGCTCGATCGAAAACTTCGATCCCATGGGCGTGCACACCGGCGATTCGATCACGGTTGCTCCGGCACAGACTCTTACTGACCGCGAATATCAGGCAATGCGCGATGCTTCGATTGCCGTGATCCGAGAGATCGGCGTCGATACTGGCGGATCGAATATACAGTTCGGCGTGAATCCCGAGACCGGACGCATGGTTGTGATCGAGATGAATCCGCGCGTGTCGCGGTCATCAGCGCTGGCGTCGAAAGCCACCGGATTCCCCATCGCGAAAATTGCCGCCAAACTCGCCGTCGGCTATACGCTCGACGAAATCCGCAACGACATTACGCGCAAGACTCCGGCATGTTTCGAGCCGACACTCGACTACGTCGTCGTAAAGATTCCGAAATGGCAGTTCGAGAAGTTTCCCGGAGCCGACGACACGCTCGGCCCGCAGATGAAGTCTGTGGGCGAAGTCATGGCGATCGGCCGCACGTTCAAAGAAGCGTTGATGAAAGGCGTTCGGTCGCTTGATACCGGAAAGAAGGTCGGGTCCGACAAGATCGAGCCCAAGATTCTCACGCAGCGACTCGTGACGCCGCACCCCGAGCGGCTGGCGTATGTGCGCTATGCCCTGCGGCAGGGACACACGGTCAAGCAGATCGCGAAGATGACCTCGATGGATCCGTGGTTCCTGTATCAGTTGAAGGAAATCAACGATCAGCAACTCGAGTTGGAGAAGCATCCGATGGAGTCGATTCCTCCGGATGTGCTGCGCGAAACGAAGCGCATGGGATTCTCCGACGGACGTCTGGCGCAGGTCTGGCGTCTCGAAGGACAGGAAAAAGTTCGACACCTGCGCAAGAAGCACGGCATCATGCCCGTGTACAAGCGCGTTGACACCTGCGCGGCGGAGTTCGAAAGCTTCACGCCCTACCTCTACTCGACCTACGAAGACGAAGACGAAGCGACGCCGACGGACAAGAAAAAGGTCATCATCCTTGGCAGCGGTCCGAACCGTATCGGGCAGGGAATTGAGTTCGATTACTGCTGCTGCCACGCCTCCTTCGCGTTGCGCGACGATGGATACGAGACGATCATGATTAATTGCAATCCCGAGACCGTCTCGACCGACTACGACACCAGCGACCGGCTCTACTTCGAGCCGCTCACATTCGAAGATGTCTGGGCGATTTATCAGCACGAAACTTCGAAGGGCGCGGATGTCGGCGTGATCGTGCAGTTCGGCGGACAGACTCCGCTGAATCTGGCGCTGCCGCTGAAGGAAGCGGGAGTCAAGATCATCGGGACGTCTCCGGAATCGATCGATCTTGCAGAAGACCGCAAGCAGTTCAACAAGCTGCTCGAAGATTTGCAGATTCCTCAAGCGCCGGGCGTGATGGCAACTTCGATCGAGGAAGCGGTCGAAGGCGCGAAGCGGATCGGTTTCCCAGTGCTGGTTCGGCCTTCGTATGTGCTGGGCGGGCGGGCGATGGTGATCGCATACGACGAGCAATCGATTGTGCGCTACATGCAGGAGGCAGTAGAGTACTCGCACGATCGTCCGGTGCTGATCGATCACTTTCTCGAAGATGCGATCGAAGTGGACGTCGACGCGCTGTCGGACGGCGACGACGTCGTCATTGGCGGAATCATGCAGCACATCGAGGAAGCCGGAATTCACTCCGGCGATTCCTCATGCGTGCTTCCCGCAGTGGATATCCCGCAACACCTGCTCGACCGCATGCGCGAATACACATTTAAATTGGCGAAGGCTCTGAAAGTTGTTGGACTCATGAATATCCAATTCGCCATCCCGCGACGCAATGGGACAACTGGCAATGGATCGGAAGGCGGCAAGGTGTACGTCCTGGAAGTGAATCCGCGCGCCTCGCGCACGGTCCCTTATGTCTCAAAGGCGACGGGCGTGCCGATGGCGAAGATTGCGGCGCGGCTGATGACCGGCCGCAAACTGCGCGAATTCCTGCCCGACTTTATCGATCGCCGTGCCGACCTCGATACCGGAAGCTGCTACTACGTAAAATCGCCTGTGTTCCCGTGGAGTAAGTTCCCCGGAGTCGACACGGTGCTCGGGCCCGAGATGAAGTCGACGGGCGAAGTGATGGGAGTTGCTGACAACTTCGGCGAGGCGTTCGCAAAGGCACAGCTAGCCGCAGGCCAGAAGCTGCCGACGCAGGGCGCGGTGTTTATCAGCGTGACCGATCATGACAAGCGTCACGTTGCTCCCGTCGCGAGGAAATTCGTCGACATGGGATTCAAGATCGTGGCAACTGCGGGAACCGCCGATGTGATCGAATCCGCGGGCATGAATGTCGAACGCGTCTACAAAGTGAAAGAAGGACGCCCGAACGTCGTCGACTTCATCAAGGGCCAGCGCATTCAGCTGGTCGTAAATACTCCGACCGGGCAGGAGCCGTGGTTCGACGAGAAGGCAATCCGGCGCGCAGCCGTCACGGCCAGGATTCCGACGATCACCACGCTGGCTGCCGCTCGCGCCGCCGCGGAAGGCATTGCTGCTCTACAACGCGGAGAGGTGAACGTTCGCGCTTTGCAGCAGTTGCATGCGGAACGGCACGTCAGTTTGCGGTAAGCCGGGGAACGTGGTTTAATTCCATCCCGATTTGACGGAGCTTGCGATGAGCAACTGGTCCGCTTCGCCTGTGCCGCCGCCTGCTGTTCCGCCTGCCAAGAATCAAACTCTCAAGCGATTGATGGTACTGCTGTGCCTGCTTGCATTCGGGGTCGCGATCGTCCTCTGGGCGCTTGGAAAACGCACCTACCGGAATTACGGGATCGCATCCGCCGCCGTAGATCACTTTCACCAGGAGTTGAACGATGCTGATTACGACGCGATTTATGAAGAGGCGTCGGACGAATTTCGGCGATCTGGAAACCGGCCCGACATAGTGAAATTCCTGCAGATGGTTCACGAGAAGATGGGAAACTCTGGCAATAAGAAAGCGGCTGGCTTTAACGCGAAGTGGTCGAATTCGCACGTTACCGTCGATCAGGTGTTTAATACCGAATTCGCGCTCGGGCAGGGGCAGGAGAACTTCGTCTGGATCATTGAGCAGGACCATGCGCGGCTGTACGGCTATCACATCAACTCGCCGAATCTTCGCTGACCCTGCGGCCCCATAGTATCCTGATTGCGACGAGGAATCCGACATGCTCCTGCAAGGAATTTTTCCGCCGATTACCACGCCTTTTTATCCAGACGGCAATGTCTATTTCAAAAAGCTCGAGCACAATGTAGAGCGCTACTCGCGCACGCCGATGGCGGGGATCGTCGTGCAGGGATCGACCGGCGAAGCGGTCATGCTCTCGGATCAAGAGCGGCGCGACGTCTTGAAATGCGCGCGGCAAGCCGCGGCTCCGAATAAAGTGTTGATTGCTGGGACAGGCATTGAGTCGGCGATTGAGACACTTCGCCTGACGGAGTATGCCGCTGAACTGGGCTATGACGTTGCCATGGTGCGCACGCCGCACTATTACAAGAAGCAGATGCTGCCGGCAAATATGCTGGCCTTTTATCGCATGGTTGCCGACCGGTCGCCGCTGCCGGTGATCATCTACAACTTTCCGCAAGCGACCGGATACGACATTCCGGCAGAAGTGGTGATCGAACTGGCGGAGCACCGGAATCTGATTGGGATCAAAGAATCGAGTGGCGACGTCGAAAAGGTCCGCAGGATGGTCGAAGCCACGCGCCACATCAAGCGAAGTGCAACGGTGACCGAGACGTTCGAGGCGGTGACTCCACGCATGGTTGCCGCTGCTGCTGCTACGCCGACAGAAGGCGGAGAACTGGTCCCGGTTGGGGCGCTTTCCGGATTGTCGGCCTCGAAGCCTTCTTCATCCGCAGTAACAGTATTAGGCAAGATGAAGACGCGGCAGAAAGAGGTCGGATTCCAAGTGCTCGTCGGAGCGGCGCAGAAACTGCATCCGTCGCTCGATGCGGGAGCGGTCGGCGCCATTCTCGCCTTTGCCGACGCTGCGCCTACGGCGTGTTACGAGATCTACGCCGCATGGAAGGAAGGTGACGCCGAACTGGCTCGCCTGAAGCAGGAGCGCATCATCAATGCCGCGCAGAGGATCGCCGGCGAACTCGGGATTCCCGGCATCAAGTACGGGATGGACTTCAACGGTTACTACGGAGGTCCCGCTCGACTGCCGTTTCTGCCCCTGGGTGCGAGTGTGAAGAAAGAAGTCGAGCAGTTGCTGGCGGATATTCGGAATTAGTCTCTGCACCGTTCAGGCGTGGACCTGGTGCACGTTTCATTTCTCGCGAGCTGCAGATCTGCAGAACGCGTTTGGATTGCCTTGCCGCTGTTTAGAAACCGCCCGAACCCTAAAGAGAAGAGGTGGTCGCAACGCGTTGTGATTTGAATCACGCGAGCGTATACTAATTCTAACGAACGTTCGAATTATCGTCTGGGGATTATGGGGAGTCCTTCAACAGCAAATCGGCTGACCACGCGGCACCGCTCCGCGCCTGCACCGGCTACTCGCTACGACCGGCGGCTTTCGGAAATCCTCACCCACGCCACCGAAGTCTTCTGCAAAAAAGGCTACGAGGGCGCGTCGATGCGCGATCTCTCGCGCGAAAGCGGCATGTCGCTGGCCGGACTCTACTACTACTTCGAGTCGAAAGAGCGGCTGCTCTACCTGATCCAGAAGCACACGTTCACAACGATTGTGCAGCGATTGAAATCACGTTTGCAGGGCGTTGCCGATCCCGAAGAGCGCGTCCGCATCTTTATCCTGAATCACCTCGAATACTTTCTCTCCAACCAGGCTGCGATGAAGGTCCTGTCTCACGAAGACGAAGTGCTGAAAAATGGTTTTGGGGCCGAGGTGGCGGCAATCAAGCGTGAATATTACCGGATCTGCGTGGGGCTTCTTGATGATCTGAAGCGGGAGTGCGGCCTCGAGTTCTCGACGCGTATTGCAGTGCTGAGCCTGTTCGGGATGATGAACTGGATTTACACATGGCACAAACCTCGCGTCGACGCCGACGCGGCCTCAATTGCAAGAGAAATGGGTGATCTCTTTCTGCGGGGAGTCATGACGAGCGAAAAGGGCCGTAGAGAGCGGTGACGCAAAAAGTTCTGACATTCACATTTTAAGGAGTGATCTCGATGGCGACGATAATGCAGCCGGAAACCGGCGAATCCACCAAGCAGCTTGTGAACTACCGCACCGATGGCGGTGTCGCGGTGATTGAGATGTGCGATCCGCCGGCGAATACGTACACGTACGAGATGAATCGCCAGATGGATGACGCGATTCTCAAGGCGCGCATGGACAACGGAGTGTACGTAATCGTACTGACCGGCGCTGGAGAAAAATTCTTCTCTGCGGGCGCGAATATCAAAATGCTGGCCAGCGTCGATCCGACGTTCAAATATTACTTCTGCCTGCACGCGAACGAGATGCTGCTGCGGCTCGAGCATACCCCGAAACTCGTGATTGCGGCGATCAATGGACACTGCGTCGGCGGCGGACTCGAAATTGCCATGGCGGCCGACATCCGTATCGCGCGCAAAGATGCGGGCAAGATTGGTTTGCCCGAGGTCAACCTTGGCGTTCTGCCAGGAACGGGTGGCACTCAGCGTTTGTCGCGGCTGGTGGGAAAAAGCAAGGCGATTGAGCTGATGGTGACTGGCAACACGTTCTCGTTCGAAGAGGCGCAGGAACTGGGGATCGTCAATGACATTTTCGAACGCGAAGGCTTCATGGAGAACGTCATGGAGTATGCGCGGCAGTTCTGTCCGCCGAACAAAGCGGCCAAAGCCGTCGGGCGCATCAAGCGCGCTGTGCAGACCGGATGGGAGATTCCAATGGAATCGGCGCTCGCTGTGGAACGCGAGAATCAGCAACTGCTCTTCCAGAGTGAAGACGCAAAGGAAGGTCTGGCCGCGTACGTGGAGAAGCGTCCGGCGACATTTAAGGCGAAGTAGGGGCTGTTCGTGTGAGGACGGGCGCCATCCGTCCGGCTGCTGAATTGAATAGGTGATTGATGCTGACCGCGCAAAAGGTGAACGTAAAATCCGGCAGAATGCTGATCGGCGGCGAGTGGGTCGATGGCTCGAAGCACTTCGACACGATCAATCCCGCGACTGGTGAAGTATTGACCCAGATCGCAGAAGCGTCTGCTGCCGATGTGGACCACGCCATTAAAGCGGCACGCCAGGCCTTCGAAGATCGCAACGGTGCCTGGCGCAAGCTTTCCGCCAGCGAGCGCGGACGATTGTTGTGGAAGCTCTCGGACCTGGTCGAGAAGAACATCGATGAGCTTGCCGAACTCGAGACGCTCGATAACGGCAAACCGATCTTTGAATCGCGCTACGTCGACATGCCGATGGTCATCGACGTTCTGCGGTACTACGCAGGACTTGCGACGAAGATTCACGGCGAGACGGTGAATACATTCGAGACTGCTTTTACCTATACATTGCGCGAGCCGGTCGGCGTTGTTGGATTGATCGTGCCGTGGAATTTTCCGTTGCTGCTGGCGTCGTGGAAGGTTGGTCCTGCGCTCGCTTGCGGTAACACGATTGTTCTGAAACCCGCCGAGCAAACTCCGCTGACGACGTTAAAGTTTGGGGAACTCGTCGTCGAGGCCGGATTTCCCGCCGGCGTGGTCAACATTCTCACCGGTGGTCCTGAAGCAGGGAAAGCGATCGTCGCTCATCCGGGCATCGACAAGATCGCCTTCACTGGATCGACCTCGGTGGGTAAAGAGATCATGCGCGGGGCGGCAGACACGCTGAAACGAGTCACACTCGAACTGGGCGGGAAATCTCCGAATATCGTGTTTGCCGACGCCGAGATCGATAACGCCGTGAAAGGCGCGATCAACGGCATTTTCTACGGCAAAGGCGAAGTGTGCAACGCGGGCTCGCGCCTATTCCTGGAAAGCAAACTCAAAGACGAATTCACGGAGAAGCTTGTGGCGCGCGCAGGGAAGATGCGTCCAGCGGATCCGTTAGACCCGAAGACGCGTCTGGGCGCGATCGTCAGCCAGGAACAGATGCAGACTGTACTCGGGTTCATCGATGCTGGAAAGAAAGAAGGAGCCAAACTGGTCGCCGGAGGAAATCGAGTTTCCGTTAACGGCGATAAGGGATTCTTCATCGAGCCGACAATTTTCGGCGACGTGAAAGACGATATGAGGATCGCTCGGGAAGAGATCTTCGGTCCGGTTCTTTCCGTACTGACGTTCGATGATGTGGATGAAGTGATCGAGCAGGCGAATAACAACCCGTACGGTCTGGCCGCTGCCGTGTGGACGAAAGACCTCAAGAAAGCGCACAGCGTATCACGCCGGCTGAAGGCGGGCACCGTATGGATCAACACGTACGGTCTGATGGATGCGTCGCTGCCATTCGGCGGATACAAGAGTTCCGGCTTCGGCCGCGAACTCGGAGCGCACGCGATGGAACATTACACGGAACTGAAAACCGTGTGGCTGAACATGGGGTAGGAAGCGCGTCAGGCACGTGTGAGTTGTGCTCGCAAAAAACGCGGCACGTCGCACGGCGCGCCAGGTCCTTCGGTGCCAAATGCAGGCGCCTCAGGATGAGAACCAGGAGAGGTTATGCCGGGAAAAGTGGCAAAAATCGGAACATTCAGCGACTGGGTCGGCCTGTTCAACGACTGGCGCAAAGAAATTGGCGTCAACACGGAAGACATCGAAGCCTTCAAGTTCGATACGCTCTACGGCGCGATCGACACCGAGGATATCGAGTTCGGCCACTACAAGGGCCGACGCAAGTGGGAGAACCTGCGCCAGATTCCTACGCAGCAGATGCGCGACGCGCTGATGAATATGATCGTCTACCAGGGCGACACGGAGTTCGCCAGCGTCGAGCAGCAGCGCAACTTACTCGAGAACGCGCCGACAGAATGGGATCGGCGGGCCATCACCCGCGTGATGATCGAGGAGATGCGCCACGGATGGCAAATGTGTGCGCTGCTCGTCGATCACTTCGGCTATTCGGGAAAAGTGGAAGCGCAGAAGATGCTCGAGCGTCGCGCCTTTGAGAACAAGCGCCTTCTCGGAGCGTTCAACGTCGATGTCGATAACTGGATGGACTTTTTCACGTATACAGACTTTGTCGATCGTGACGGCAAATTCCAGCTACAGATGCTGAAGTTTTCCGCCTTTGCTCCACTGGGCCGCTCGATGTCGTACATGCTTCGCGAAGAGGCGTTCCACATGGGGACGGGCAACGATGGATTGCGGCGCATCGTGGAAGCGCAAGTGATTCCGGGATGGCTGATCCAGAAATATCTGAACAAGTGGATTTCCAGTTCCTACGACTTGTTTGGTACCGATCATTCGTCGTCGGCGCACTGGGCCTATGTCTGGGGAATTAAGGGACGCTATGACGAGCCGAAGAATGACAAGACGGCCGATCTGGACGATCTGAACGATTACAACCGCAATCTGTATCGCGACGAAGTTGCCGGCTTAATCGAGCGCTTCAACGGATACTTAAAGTCCGGGGAAGCGAGGCTCTACGCACCGAACATCAAGTTCAACCGGGCCATTGGCCGCTGGGCAGGCCAGAAGTTCCACGCGGAGACGGGCGAGCCGCTCGACGACCGGGCGTATGAAGAACATGTGAAGGAATACATGCCGTCCGCGGCCGATAAGAAGCTGCTGCTCGATATCATCGACACCGAAAAGAAGTGGATCGCCGAAAAGACTGGCGCGCGCGACCCGCTCTCCACCATTGGGGAAGTACGGAAATCGGCGATCAACTTGTAGAGCGATGACCACCACCTTGGCAGAGTCGAAACTCGTTCGGATCTCACTTGAGATCGACGGCGGCGTTGCGCGGATCGAGTTGCGTAATCCGCCGCTGAATGTAATTGATATCGCGATGATGGAAGAACTCTCGCGCACTCTTTCGGAACTGGACCAGCGAGCAGATATTTCCGTCATCGTGATCGCGGGGCAAGGCAAGGCATTCTCTGCCGGCGTGGACGTTGCCGCGCACACTCCGGATAAAGTTGAAGAGATGCTGACCAAGTTTCATGCGGTAATTCGCGGCCTCATCTCGACGAAGAAGGTTACCGTCGCAGGGGTTCACGGCCACTGTCTGGGGGGTGGCGCCGAGTTGGCGATGGTGTGCGACATCGTTTACACGACGCACGACTCGCAGTGGGGATTTCCTGAAATCAAATTAGGGTGCTATCCGCCGGTGGCCTGCACGGCGTTGGCGGCGCTCGTTGGTCAGAAGCGCGCAGCCGAGTTGATTTTGACTGGTAGGACGATCAGCGGCGAACAGGCAGCCATGATCGCGCTAGCGACACACGCCGTCTCGATGAGCGACTTGTTGAAGTCGGTCGATGAGTGCGTGCAATCTTTGCTTCGGTTGAGTCCGGCTGCGTTGGCCATCGCCAAGAGGGCATCCTATGCGTGGGATTCTATGCACTTCGATAAAGGCCTTGCCCGCTCCGAGAAGATCTATTTTGAAGAACTGATGAAGACGGCGGACGCTCAGGAAGGCATTCGCGCATTTACGGAGAAGCGTCAGCCAAGGTGGACTGGGCGCTAGCGCAGATATGGATTACGAGATCACTCCCGAAGAGGTCAAAAGCAAGCTGGATGCCGGCGACGCGTTCACCCTGCTGGATGTGCGCGAACCTTGGGAAGTTGATACGGCTAAAATCTCCAGCGCGAAATTAATTCCGATGGGGGATGTTCCGTCCCGCGCGCATCGGGAACTCGATCCTGAAGGTCATATCGTCGTGCTCTGCCACCGCGGAGTCCGCTCGATGAATGTGACGGTTTGGCTACGGCAGCAGGGATTCGAAAATGTTCAGTCCATGCGCGGCGGAATCGATGCCTGGTCGCGGCGCGTGGATTCGAAGGTGCCTCTGTATTGAAAGAGGCTTTCAACCTTCAGCTTTCAGCAAAGGCTGAAGGACCAAGACTGATTGCTGAGAGCTAATAGCTGAAAGCTTTCATGAAGAAAGAACTCATCGACCTTCGCGTAAATGGCCGCTCGCATGAAGTGGCTGTAGAGCCGAGCGCCTTGTTGCTAGACGTCCTTCGTCAACAGCTTCAGCTTACGGGTTCGAAGCGCGGTTGCGATGATTCTTCCTGCGGAGCCTGCACGGTGCTCCTCGATGGTGTTGCCATGATGTCGTGCACTCTGCTGGCCGCAAGTTGTGAAGGGCAGGAAATTACGACGATCGAGGGAGTCAGTGAGCACGGAAGCTTGGCGGCGATTCAGAAGGCATATGGTGACTGGGGCGGAGCGCAGTGCGGATATTGCACACCTGGTTTCATCATGACTGTGAAGTCGCTGCTGGCGGAGAATCCAGATCCGTCCGAAGCTGAGATCCGCCAGGCCTTGAGCAGCAATCTTTGCCGCTGCACCGGCTACAACCAGATGTATGAGGCGATCCGCTCGGCGATCGCCGCGGAACGGGCTTCAAGTCCGCACGTCGAGGAGCCGGTGTCGAAATGAGCGAACTTCCGACGAACGGCAAGCGACCCGCAACCGATTTCTCAATCATTGGCAAGCCGACTGCCATGGTCGACGCGGCCGAGAAGACCACCGGCTCCGGAAAATACACCGACGACCTCAGCGTGCCCGGCATGATGGTCGGCAAGATTTTGCATTCACCGTATCCGCACGCGAAAATCAAAAGCATCGACACAAGCCGCGCCGAGAAACTCGATGGCGTAGTTGCCGTTGTAGTCGGCAAAGATGCTCCTAAGACGTACGGCATTCTGCCCGTAGGTCATGATGAGTACCCGCTTGCTCTCGACAAAGTTCGTTATGTCGGCGATAACGTTGCCTGCGTCGTTGCAGTTACTGAAGCCATCGCGGAAAAGGCGCTCGAACTCATCGATGTCGAATACGAAGTACTGCCGGCCTATTTCGATCCCGAAGAATCGATGAAGGCGCAGTCGGATCTCATCCACGAGAACAAGCCCAACAATCTTGAGAAGGATTATCACCACGTTTTTGGGGATCCGGAAAAAGGCTTCGCCGAAGCGGACCAGGTCGCGGAAGCGCGATTTATTGCGAACGAAGTCACGCACGCGGCGATGGAGCCGCACTCCACGCTGGCATCGTTTGAAATCGATCCACATACGGGCAAGCCCGGACGCCTGACGGTATGGTCCTCCACGCAGGTGCCGTACTACCTGCAGCACAAGCTCTCGCTCGTGCTCGAAATGCCGATGCAGCAGATTCGCGTGATCAAGCCGCTTGTCGGTGGCGGATTCGGGGGCAAGAGCGAAGTGATTCCGCTGGAGATCATTGCGGCGGTTGCAGCGCGCAAA
>DATJOA010000059.1:0-32292 GCA_035507635.1 Candidatus Acidiferrales bacterium | reverse complement strand
TCGATCCGCGCCCACTCGCGCCACAAATTGATTCCGGTCGCCGTTTCGACCATCTCGTTGATGTAGGCGCCACCGACGCGAGCGGCGCATTCAAGGAAGTAGAAGTTCCCGTCAGCTTGCGCCCGAATGAATTCGGCATGTGAGACGCCGCGCAACAAGCCCAGAGCAGCGATTAGATCCCGATTGATTGCTCGTAATGCCGAATCTTCCTCGCTCCCACGTTCGACGGTATACGTCGTAAAGACGCCGCCGTGAGCCACATTCATCGGAGGCTTGCCGTAGCGGCTCACGTTCGCAAAGACAATTTCGTTCTCGGAGACGATCGAATCCACGTGATAGACGTCTCCGGGAACGAACTTCTCGAGCAAATACGTGGACTGCTTGTCTCCGAGTTGCTCCAGCAACGGCCAAAGCTCTTCGCGAGAATGAATTTTCTTGATCCCAATCGCCGAGGCTTCCTGGCGCGGCTTCAAGACCCATGGGCTCGGCACGTGATCGAGGTAATAGCGGATATCGTCGTGGTTCACGACCGGGACGAAATCCGGCACGCGAATATAGCGATCCAGGGCGCGCATACGCATCGCCAGCTTGTCCCGGAAATAGCGCATCGTCGTAAGCCCCATGCCTGGGATGCGCAAATGCTCACGGAGCGTCGCTGCCGTTTCCATGTCAAACTCGTCGAGAGCGACGATACGGACGATTTTCTTGTCGCGTGCAAGGTGTGTCACGGCCTTTACGATGTCGGGAATCGGAATTTCTTCCGGGAGATAGAAGGTGTCGTCCAGGCTTTCGCGCGGCCAGTCCGCGTCCTTCAGCTTTTCGGCAGTCAGCAGGATCACGCGGCAACCCTGGCGCTTGCACTCGCGTATGAACTCCTGCCCTTTTTCGTAGGTGGTGATGCAGAGAAATGTCAGGGATCGGGAATCGGCCATGGAGACTCGCCAAAATCAGGGAACAGGAGAATAACACGCGTGACGCGCCGTGGATATCCGGCCGATCCATGAACAAAATCGATTCGGCGAATCCTGTATTTTCATTCTTCGGATCATTGGGTTATAGTCTCAACCCGGCGCAGTGGAATATTGAACGCTCGGGAGAAAGATTGATGGGAACGCAGACTCGTCCGGAAGGCAAGGCCCGCACCTATGGGGAGAATATCGAGAGCGATCTGGCGTCGCGGTTTCTACGCGTCGTCGAGGTCGCGGCCATCGCTTCGGCCCGGACGATGGGGCAGGGAGAGCGAAAACTCAGCGACCAGGTCGCCACGGAGGCGATGCGGAAGACCATGGATTCGATCCCGATGCGGGGGACCATCGTCATCGGCGAAGGGGAACGCGACGAGGCGCCCATGCTCTATATCGGCGAGAAAGTCGGGGCTGAGTTTCCGGACGGAACGGAGGTTCCCGAAGTCGATATCGCGGTGGATCCGCTGGAAGGGACAAATCTCTGCGCAACTGGGGCTCCCGGATCGATTACAGTTCTCGCCGCCTCCGAGCGCGGTGGCCTGCTCAATGCTCCCGACTGCTACATGGACAAGATTGTGGTTGGCCCATCCTGCAAAGATGCGGTCTACATCGATGCGCCGGTCTCTCACAATTTGAAGAATATTGCTCGGCGGCTGGATCGCGATGTTGAGGACCTGGTCGTCATGGTCCTGGATCGGCCGCGTCACGAGAAACTGATCGCAGACATTCGTGCCGCGGGAGCCCGCATTCGCCTGATCAGTGATGGCGACCTCTCGGCTGGAATTGCAGCGGCCGTGATCGGCACCGGTGTCCATGCCGTGATGGGTTCAGGAGGGGCGCCTGAAGGCGTGATTACCGCCGCAGCCGTACGCTGTCTCAATGGCTACATGCTGGGACGGCTAGTCGTAAAACCAGATCAGGAAGAACGTCTCGAGCGTATGGGGATCAAGGACAAAAATCGAATCTATGAGGCAGAAGACCTCGCGCCCGGCAAGCAACTGATCTTTGCCGCCACCGGCGTAACCGACGGCGCTCTGATGAAAGGAGTGCGCTTCTTTGGCGAGGGCACTCGAACGTCGTCGGTCATCCTGACCCTGAGAACCGGAAAAGTCCGCTTCGTCGAGAGCATCCACCTCGAGAAGGGGCCGGATGTGAAGGTCAGGTTCTCGTAAGGTCAACGCCGGATCTAACTGAATTCAAACAACTTGCACTCGAATCATTCCGCTATCTACGTCTCCTGTTATAATCTAGATGAATCATCTAGGTGAATCAATGCAGACTGTGGGATTGTTCGAAGCGAAGCAGAAATTGTCGGAACTGGTCGAGCGCGCCGGGCAGGGAGAGCGCATCGGGATCACTCGCCGCGGAAAGCTGGCAGCCCTTATCGTGCCGGTTGAATCCGGTGAGGACATGAAAAATGCTTTCGCGGAAATTGACCAGATTCGCGCCCGCATCAAGCCTTTGCCAAAAGGGACAACGATTAAGGATCTGATCGGAGAGGGCCGCCGGTGAGCCGCTTCGTCCTCGACGCGTCGGTCACATTGTCGTGGCTGATTGATCGCAAAGTCGATCCCTATGCATCGCGCGTGCGCCAGTTGCTGCTTGCCGGAAGCAAGGCGATTGTTCCAGCCCTCTGGGAACTCGAGATCGCGAACGGGTTTATCACTGCCGAGCGCAGAACATTATTGAGCCCGTCGGATACCGATCAGATTCTCCGCCTTTTTGAGAGTGTGCTCGCGCGAAGCATCGAGGTGAGCCGCGGATCGATTCCAATCCGCCGCGCTGTGAGCGCCGCTCGATCAGCGGGACTGACCGCATACGATGCAGCCTATCTCGATTTGGCAAGCACTCAACAGCTACCCTTGGCAACGCTCGACCAAAACCTCGCAAAGGCTGCGCTCAAATCCGGAGTAACTCTTCTCTCCTGACCCGGCTATTTTAGGTATTCCGAATTCTTCTTCAGATCTTCGGGAATCGGTGGAAATGGCGGCCACTCCTGCGAATAGCCCTTCAGGAGAGGAGTCGCAATCTCCGCGCGCAGGGTGCCGTCGTGCACCGTAAATTTGTGTGGATGCCCGGCTGAGTATCCTTCCCACAGGCTGACTCCTGCGTACACGCCGTCTTTCCGCAGAATGTAGTACGTCATATCCATGAAGCGGATCTTGTTCATGTCGCCGTTGTAATTGCGGACGATGCGCTTGAGCGTGTCCATGCCGGCTTCCTGCGGCGACATGCCATGCCGCATGTTCTCGACGATCGTGTGCGCTCCGGCGACCTTGATATTTTCTTCTCCGCTGCCGGTCGCGCCGGCCGAGCCTACGTCCTGATCGGTATAGCAACCGGCTCCGATGATCGGAGAGTCTCCGACGCGGCCGGGCAGTTTGAAAGCAAGCCCGCTGGTGGTGGTGATGCCAGACATCTCGCCTTTCTCGTTCAACACCGAGCAATGAATTGTGCCGGTCGGTGGAAATAACACGCGCCGAACCGCTGCGAGCTGAAATTCAGGCTCGATGCCGAGATCGGCCGCGCGCTGCCGCAACTTTTGAATGCGGTCGCGCCAGAGTTCGGCTTGCGGCTTCGATTCCGGCGCGGGTGGCTGCCAGTGTGGATCGGCCAGCCCCGGCCCCCACCAGTCGCGGTCAGAATTGAATTCCTTCCAGAGTAACCAGATCTTGCGCGAACGATCGGTCAGCAGGTTTTCGCGCGGAAATCCCATGTCAACGGCGAATCGTTCCGCCCCTTCGCCAGCGAGCATGACATGGCCGGTATTCTCCATGACTGCTCGCCCGACCATCGACACATTCTTGATGTTGCGTACGGCACCGACCGCGCCGGCACGCCGCGTTGGACCATGCATGCAGCAGGAATCGAGCTCAACTACGCATTCTTCGTTAGGAAGTCCACCGAGCCCGACCGAGTCGTCATTCGGGTCATTCTCCGGTCCCTTCACCACGCGGATGCCGGCTTCCAGCGTGTCTCCGCCACCTTTCAGGTATTCATAAGCAGCATCCGCGTAGGCGTGGCCGTTGTTCGCGCAGATGATGATGTTTCTCTTGCCCGAATCGGATTGCGAAGCATGTCCTTGCGGCTTCGATTCCGAGAGCGCCTCAGCCTTGCCTCCGACTCCTGCAGCGACGGCACCTAACACTGACGTCTTTACGAAATCGCGGCGCGAAAATGACACGAGATCCTCCTCGAAGCGGTGAAAGAATCCAGCAAAGACCCAGACGAACTGTTTTCCTGCAAAAAGCCAAAACTCATTGGATCGTACGCGAAGGCCGAAGAATATCACGATGCGCTGCCTTCACGAATAAACGTACATAAGAAAAGGGACAGCCCGTCGCTGTCCCTTCTTCGAGCAAACTGTCCTATCGCCGAGCGAAGCGCCGCAACTGCCCGGGATAATCCGCGAGTTCTTTCTCGTTGTTCTCCGGTAAAGACTGGCTGATCGGTTGAACCTTCTGCGACCGGAAGCGCAGCAGTGCGGCAATATTGCCGACGCCGTCGAACTCGGGATCGTCCTTTACATAAAACGTTTCGACGTCACGGCGTACGACCCACGGGAGGATCGCCTCGCCGACGTCCACGATCTCCTGCGTGGCATGGCCGCAGACCGGACAAGAAGCGACAAGATGCGCATCAACGTGTCCGCAGCTGGAACATTCGACAGCGTGTCCTTGAAGACTTTCCCCGAGCAGCAAGGTTTGCACTTCGCCGAGTTCCAGCGAACGCAGCACTCGCCGCAAACCGGTGACGCCACGCCCGTTGCTCCGTGCCTGGGCGAGAGTCTGGCTTACCAGCTCACGGCGTCGATTGGTCTGCCAATCATCGAGGATTTGCTGAGCATGCGTCCGGATTTCGTCGCGGCTCGCGCGCGCCAGATCAGCATGGAACCGGCCAATTAAAGCCTGGCTAGCGTAGGGATGCAATTGCGGCTCGAACAACGACAGGTGAGCATCCTGGCAGGCGAGAATCCATTTTTCGTAGACGCCCTTGTCGATCAGATCTTTCAAGACTTCCGCCACATTTTTGAAATGTTGGCGGGCTTCATCTTCCACGCGGCGCTGTGCGTGCCCGCCGTCGTAACCGGCGTATCCGTCACTGCGCCCACGGCGGGACAGCGGATGGAAAAGGTCGTCGCGCTCGGTCAGTTCTCCGAGGCGCAGATCAAAGATGCGGGCGCGGTGCCGGTCTACGAGTACGACCCCCAACAGAGGAGACGCACCCAGCAGGCGAGCCAGCGGCTTGAGATGAAAATGACGGTCTACAAACAGTTGTGTAGTTCCGAGCAAGGCGGGTAGCTCGAATTCCTGCCATACGCGGCGCGCGGCGCAAGCAAAGACCGCTTTGCCATGCGTTCCGTTACTGCGCAGTTCGCCAGACAGGCGGACGACGCGATCGATATCCGCCCGCGCGCAATCCTTCTTTCCTTTGTTCTCCAGCGCATGCATCGCTTCGCGCGCCAGATCTTTAATGAGAATCGTGTCTTCCTTATGTGCCTTATTACGAGGTGTAGAGGGTTGGAAATAAAAACTAACTGCACATGATTTGTCGTCCTGAAATTCCGCCAGATGACGGATTTGTTCGCGAGTAATACTCATGGATAATCTCCCCACAGATTAATTTTGGATTAAGCAGCGCCGGTTGGAGCAAGCCGGCCCTGAAACTGACGAGCCAGTCCCGGTGCCTTTCGCAGATAGTCGCGCGCGGCAGAAACGAACTCGACGACACGTTCCGCCGGCAGCCCCGTGATTCCCACAATCTCTTCTACGCTGAATCCCTCGACCGCATTGAGGATGAACGCCTCGCGCGGTCCGGCCCCAAGATCGCGCAAGGCGGAGGCAATCAGTCGCAGGAGTTCATCCGAGGCCAGAATCTGTTCCGGAGTGGCAACGCGGGAGTCGGGAATCACGGTTGCGCCGGTGATGGATTCGTCCGGCTGATGGAACTGCAAGGTGGACTCGTCGCTGTGGACGTTCGGACGCCGCGCAGATTCTTCCAGATGAACGGCATTGCCGTTGCTCTCATCGGGACGCGAAAGTTCGTCGAGCGCATGCAGCGCCTGCCGATAAAGCCAGGGCTCCAGCGCCAGCTTTTCCGGCTTGTCCAGGCCGTCGCTCAGGGCGGCTGCCACGGCTTCGTCGAGAACTTCTTCCTTCGAAACCGAGTTCGGCGGAATCGTCTCCTGGGCTTCGCGGATCAAAATTTCGCGCTCGATAAAGCGACCCAATCGTGCCAGATTCGCATTCACATACGAACGAACATCATCATCCGAAATCTTTGCAGGAAAGACCGCCGCCAGCGTCTGCTCGAAGGGAACCTCACGCACCGGGGTAACCGTGCGCGTGCTGTTTCCTCGCTTTCCCCGCTGCCATTTATGCGAAGCCCGAAGAATCTCCTTGTGCTTGCCGACCTGGCCGAGAAGATCTTCGAACCCGGCCTTCACAGCCGCCTGGGCGGTGGGAGCCGAGACCTGCACGGCCATCTGTCCCGAAGGCAGGCGAAGGTTCAGCGAAACGCTAATGCCCTCGCGGGCCGAAAGCTCCTCCACGACTCCTCGAAGGTGAACCAAGTCCGGCCGGAATACTTGAAGGCGCTTTTGCAGCTTTTCAATTTGATGTTGAACATCTTTCTCGACGGCGGGAATTTTAGGAAGACGATAACTGAAATGAACGTTCATGAGCGCCTCGGCCTTGCTTACGAAGTGCGCAACCAAGTGCTTTCTTAAGGCGATTGTACACCCGTAAGAAATCGATGGAAGAGGCAATCACAAGTTCCGGCCCGATTTTTCTGATTTCATTTTTTCTTTTCTGCCTTATACAAGTTTGCGGCCTTACGGGGCAGCAGTTTATGATCCCCGGCGATGAATCCATCCAAAGTTTTTCTCCTCCTGCTTCTCTGTTCCATCGCCTACGGACAAACTCCTACAGCGAAAGAAGTAGCGGGCGTTTATCCGGACGCGCACAAACTTTACCTCGACATTCATGAGCATCCTGAACTTTCAGGCCACGAAGTCCAGACCGCGGCAAAGCTTGCCTCGGCTCTTCGTGGCGCTGGCTACGAAGTGACCGAGCATGTTGGCAATACGGGAATCGTCGCCCTGCTGAAAAACGGCGCTGGTCCGACCATCATGCTGCGTACCGAACTTGACGCGCTCCCTGTTGAAGAGAAGACGGGCCTTCCCTACGCGAGCAAGGTCCACGAAAAAGATGATTCCGGGCGTGACGTTCCAGTCATGCACGCGTGCGGCCACGATCTTCATATGGCGGCTCTTCTTGGGACGGCCGAGATCATGGCGCGCAGCAAAGATTCCTGGCATGGAACTCTGATGCTCATCGGACAGCCCGCCGAAGAGACGATTGGCGGTGCCGAAGGAATGATCAAAGCTGGCCTGTTCACGCGTTTCCCCAAGCCTGATGTCGCAGTCGCGCTGCACGTCGGCAACGAACTCCCTGCCGGCATGGCATCGATCACTCCTGGCATCTACAACACAAATTCGGACTCGGTGAAGATTACGATCTACGGCAAGGGCGGCCACGGCGCGATGCCGCAAACGACTGTGGATCCGGTTGTGATCGCGGCGCGAATCATCCTCACGCTACAGACAATCGTCTCGCGTGAAATCAAGCCCGGAGAAATGGCCGTCGTGACCGTCGGCTATGTTCGCGCGGGAACGAAGAACAACATCATTCCGGACCAGGCGGAAATGGGATTGACCATCCGCACATTCAAGCAGGACGTTCGTAAGCATATTCTCGCGGCGATTAGTCGCATCGCCAACGCGGAGGCGGAAGCGGCTGCGGCTCCTCGCGAACCCTCGGTAGAGCACTACGAGGGAACCGATCTGGTCTACAACAATCCGGAACTGGCCGAGCGGCTTCGCGCGCCGCTGGAAGCTGCGCTCGGAAAGAGCAATGTGGTCACCGCTGAGCCCATTGCGCCGTCCGAGGATTTCTCGTATTTCGTCGAGCAAGGAGTTCCCGGCTTTTACTTCAGCCTGGGCGGAGCAGACCCTCAGAAATTCTCCGAAGCGAAGGCCACGGGAAATCGATTGCCGTCGAATCATTCTCCATTCTTCGCGCCCGATGTAGATCCCGCGCTGCGTGCGGGAATTGCCGCGGAAGTTGCGGTTCTGCGAAACCTGCTAAACACGTCGCCTGCGGAACTCCACAAGTTTGCCGCCGAACAACCGGCGCAATAAAATGGCGAGCGGCGAAAGGACAAAGAGCCGCGCGTACGGCGCGGCTCGCGACTTCCCGGCGTCGGTCAGGGTTCTGTGGGAATAGGGATGAACCGCCGCCGGAAACCTGGACTAAAAGCCTCAGTCAACCATATTGGCGCCGAGTGTTAGAACCTCACTCTCCTGCAAGTCTTCCTCGGCGCTCGGAGCATGCAGGCTCAATCCTGCTGCATTTCCCTGGCGCCAAACCTTGGACAGAAATACGCGATCCCCGTTGCGCACGAAAACCACTTTAGGTTCCACGTGAGAGTTGCTATCGGCGGTTACTTGGGTGGCGACGGCGGCATAGAGCCTGCGCTCTCCGCCGCGGACGATCAGGACGCCCGCCTCGTCTGAGAGCTTCGGGGATCCGGTCGCCATCTCGAACGTGTATCGTCCGGCCGGAAAGGTGCGGTTCGCCACGACGAACTCAAACGGCACCGAAGCTTCGAGCGTGACTTTGCGCCGCTGTTGCGCATTCGCGGTTGCGGCGATTCCGATCAGTGCGATTAATGCTGCGAATAGTGGGAGAGCTTTTCTGTTCATCTTCGACTCCTTCATTGCTGATGTGCTTTAGGAAAAGCAATGAGAGTGCCAAACAGAAGAGCAATGGGCCGGAGCACTAAGTCGATGTGCGGTAGAAGCTTATGCTTCGAACCGAAATTTCGCAGCGAGAGTGCCAGATGCCAGGTGCCAGCTTCGTGAGCATTACGAGCCAGCTTTCTGGCACGTGAACTTTTTGTCGAGGAACAAATGGGGTCAGCGAGTTCGCGACGAAATTCCCAGCTTCTTCATGCGGAGCTGCAGTGTCGATCGTTTCAAACCCAAGCGGGAGGCGGCGCCATTTGGACCAGCGACAATCCAACGCGATTGTTCGAGCGCAGCAAGGATCTGCTTGCGCTCGACATCCTCTAGCACATCACGGATCGGTTGTGGCTCGGATGACGACGGATTCAGCGGTTCGTTACCGGCCCGCGCCAGAGCGGTCGCCTGCCGATTCTTGAGATCGGAAAGCGATACTTTCAAAATTGGCCCATTCGACACCAGCACCGCCCTCTCGATCACGTTCTGCAGTTCGCGAATGTTTCCGGGCCACGAATAGCCGACGAGCGCATTCATCGTTTCGGTCGGAATGGTTTCAATCTTCTTGTTCACGCGATGGGCAAAAAGCTGCGTGAAGTGGCTCACCAGCAGAGGAATGTCTTCCCTTCTCTCCCGCAGCGGCGGAATGAATACCGGGAACACGTTAAGGCGGTAGTAAAGATCGGCCCGGAATTTCTTCTCGTCGACCATGCCTTGCAGATCGCAATTCGTTGCGGCGATCAGGCGCGCATCGGTGTGGAGCGTCCGCGAGCTGCCCAGGCGTTCAAACTCCCGCTCTTGTAGGACACGAAGCAGCTTCGGCTGTAGTTCTAGCGGAATCTCGCCAATCTCATCCAGAAAAATCGTGCCGCCGTTTGCGAGTTCGAATCGTCCGATGCGCTGCGCCACCGCGCCCGTGAATGCACCTTTTTCGTGGCCGAACATTTCGCTTTCCAGCAATCCGGTCGGAATCGCAGCGCAGTTCAGTTTAACGAAGGCATGCGAATGGCGGCGGCTACGCTCGTGAATGGCGCGTGCCATGAGTTCCTTGCCGGTTCCGGTTTCTCCAAGCAGTAACACTGTGGAATCGCTGGGGGCCACCATTTCCACCTGGCCAAGAACGGCTTTCACGGGCGGGCTGTTGCCGACGATATCGGCGAAGTTCATCTCGCTGCGGATCTCGGATTCGAGATACAGCTTTTCCTGCGCGAGTTCGTTCTTAAGGTCGGCGATCTGGCCGTAGGCGATCGCATTGTCGACGGCAATCGCGACTTGATTGGCAATCTGCATGAGGAATTCGACCTCGTCGTTGCTGAATGGAACCTCGCGAGTGCGGCCCAGATCGAGAGAGCCGACGGTGCGGCCGCGGCTGACAAGCGGAAGAGAACAGGCTTCCTTGATGCCAAGCTGCCGAAAGTCATCGGTCTCCGGCGGCAGCTGATGAATCGTTTCCGCATGCTGAACGACAGGCTTACCCGTGCGGAACGCGACGACCGGTCCTGATTTCTCGTGCAGGAACTTGGCGCGCTCGCGGCGCGGCCCAGGCCCCTCGCTCGACTCGTAAGCATATCCTCGTAAGTGGCCGGCCGCTGACGGATCAGGCAATGCCACCCCGACGAAATCGGCGTGCATCACGCGACGAACGTTTGCCGAAATGGCGAGCAGCAAATCGCGCAGTTCAAGATTTGACGCAATGCTGTTGTTGACGTCGAGCAGCAATTGCAGGTGCTGATTCCTTTGCTCCAGTTGGTTCTGTGTCGCTTGCAGCGCTTGCAAGTGAAGGGCGTCGTCGATGGCGACTGCGATCTGGTCGGCGATCAATCCGAGGAAGCGCACATCTTCATCGGAGTACGCATCCGAATGATCGCTGCCGACAGCGAATGTTCCCAGGCGGCGGTGCGCCGTGGTCAGCGGAAACGTAAGATGCGAGCGGATTCCGTATTCCTTCAGAATCCCGTGCAAGCGTGGAAATCTGCTTTCCTTATCAACGTCCGGAATCACCAGCGGCTCCTGTCGCTCGTAAACCCAACCGACTGCCGTACCTTCTGGCGGAAACTCGCTGAACGGAGCAGAGGGCTGCCCGGGCGCTTCACTGACGTGTAGACGCATCAAATGCCGTCGCTCGTCATACAGAAAAACGCGCAGAAAAACGAAATTCACCACGGGTCGGAGTTCGTCCGCCAAACTATGGAAGAGTTTCTTTATGTCGTGGTGCGCGGCAATCGCGCGCGAGACGCGACGCAGCGCCTCGTACCCGGCCTCGGGAAGAGGCGTGCCTTGATCGGGTTGGAAAGCAGCATGCATCGCGTTGCCGAACAGCGACATTCTCCTGCTCCAAAATCCTCAACTCTGAGGTGTTACTCGGATGCCAAAGGGACTGAGATGCAACCGACCACTCGGTCGGTTTGCTTGCGAGAAGAATTAAGATGTCCCCATCGGTGCGTGGAATGCGAGCAATCGAAATGCCACGCGCCGCCCGACCAACTCAGCGGATGCAGATCACGGGATGATACAGGTTTCTGGAAAGGATGGAAACTGCCGGAATATTACACGGCAACCGTGACGGAGGTTTCGGTTCGAGTCACTGGCCGATAAAGAGTGTCGCGTTCGACGGGTTCGCGGCCGGCTGCACGAATCAACCGCTCGAGTTCCTGCCGCCGCATGCCCTGTGGTGTCGTCGCGCCGGCATCGTGATAAATCTTTTCTTCGATCACCGTGCCGTCCATGTCGTCAGCGCCAAAGCGAAGAGAAATCTGCGCGATCTTCGCGGTCATCATCTGCCAGTACGATTTGATGTGCGGAAAATTATCCAGCACGAGACGGCCGACTGCAATCTGCTTGATGTCGAGCATGCCGGTCGTCTTTGGCAGATGCTGTAATGGCGTGTTATCGGGATGGAAGGCTAAAGGAATATATGTTTGGAAGCCGCCGGTTTCATCCTGCAGCGCGCGCAGCTTCAGCAGATGATCGACGCGATCCTCATCGTTCTCGACATGACCATAGAGCATGGTCGCATTCGATTTGAGCCCGATTTGATGCGCGAGCTTCGCCGTTTCCAGCCACTCGCCTCCATCGATCTTGTGATCGCAGATAATATGCCGCACGCGATCGGCAAAGATTTCTGCTCCGCCTCCGGGCAGTGAATCTACGCCCGAAGCCTTTAACTGCTCGAGGGTTTCGCGTATGGAAAGCTTCGCGCGCCGCGCCAGGTAAGCCACTTCCACCATCGTGAAAGCCTTGAGATGTACTTGCGGGAACCGCTGCTTCAGGCCGGAGCAGAGATCCAGAAAATACTGGAACGGAAGGTCCGGGTGCAGTCCGCCCACGATGTGGAATTCGGTTACTGCTTCCGAATATCCGGACGCAGCGGTTTCAAACGCCTCCTCCAGCGCCATCGTGTACGCGCCAGGAGTGTCTTTCTTGCGTCCAAAAGCGCAAAGTCGGCAAGCTGCAACGCAGACATTCGTAGGATTGATGTGACGATTTACGTTGAAGTATGTCTTGTCGCCGTGCAGGCGCTCGCGGACCAGATTGGCCATCCAGCCCACAGCGAGAATGTCACCCGTGCGGTACAGCGCGACCGCATCGTCGGCATTCAGCCTTTCCCCGGCAGTTACTTTGTCGTAAATAGCGCCAAGGCGCGGATCGTCGGTCTGGAACCTATGGGCCTGCGATGTGTGCGAAGAGCTCATCCCACCGATCATATCGCAGCGCGCGGCAGACCCGCCATTACCAATGCTGGCAAGGATCTATCGCCCGGCAACAACGCGATCCTGGATCCGCCCATATTCGTCGTCCGTCAGAACGTGGCGGGTAACCAGTTGATGCGTGTTCGCGTAAGGCCGTTCAGCAATGATCCGGTCCGCCTCGCGGCCGGTAACGCCCGGCAGGGATGAAAGGTCGGCCTTGGACGCGTGATTCAGGTCGATGGAATTCTTGTTGGTTAATCCCTCTTTGATCCCTTCAGCAACAGCTTTTGTATCGCGCTTAAGGGTAGCCGTATCTTCGGCTGTCTTGCGCCGGATCTCATCGGGATTCTGACTGGAGGTGCACGCGGCAAGTCCACCGAGCACACATGTGAGCAGAGCACACGTCATCAAACGCATGTACATGGCACTCAGATGCTTTATTTGCTCCCATAGTTGGTGCACTGCAACAGGACAGTTTTGGACCCACTTGTAAGAAGAAAACTGCATCTATTCCACAAATCACCTTGTTCGTGCGCAGGAGGAGCTATATGCGAAATATTCTGATGATTGCGGCAATCGCGGCTGGAATGACAATTGGCGTTGCCTCAGCGCAAAGCACTGGCACTTCTCCGACGACGCCGAATCCGCCGAACGAACAGCCTCAAGCGAATCAAACTGCGCCACAGACGAACGGGGCGAAATCGATGCCTGAGAACAGCCAGACTTCACCGCGCATTGCGCCCGGCAGCGTGATCCCTGTCCAATTGACCAAGACCATTGACGCGAAGAAGGCAAAGACCGGCGACGAGGTTGAGGCAAAAGTCACGCAGGATATGAAGACGAATACGGGAGTCGTGCTAGTTCCGAAGGACACAAAAGTGATCGGCCATGTAACGGAAGCACAGGCACGTCATAAGAGCGAAAAGGAATCTGATCTTGGGATCGCATTTAACCAGGCCGTGTTGAACAATCAACAAGTCCAGCTTCCGATGTCGATCCAGGCGGTCATCGGTCAGCAGAAAAGTGCGATGAATGCCGGCGGCGGACCGGGCGGAAGTCCGGGAGCAGAGGCTCCTTCCCCCGCACCAAGCACACAGAGTTCTCCGATGGGCGGCCGGAGTTCCATGGGAAGTCCGGGTCAGCCGCAGGCCCCTCCGAACGAGGCTCCGGCTCCTGAGAACCAGGGAAATTCTCCAGGAGCTCCACGCCCGCCGATTACCGCGAAGACGCAGGGTGTAATTGGCATTTCGAATCTCACTCTATCGCCTAATTCGAGCTCGACGCAGGGATCTGTCCTCAGCTCAGAGAAGAACAACGTGAAGCTTGACAGCGGCACCTTGTTGTTACTGAGAGTGAATAAGTAGAAGGATCAGTGCTGTTACCTGCGTATCAGCAGATCGGCAGCGACGAACAGAAAGAAAAGCACAGAGATCACGCCGTTCATGGTGAAGAAGGCCGCATTGAGCCTTGAGAGATCATGGGGCTGCACTAAGGAGTGTTCGTAAATCAGGAGCAAAATCACCGCAATGACACCGCACGAAGCCAGTTTTCCTAAGCCGAAGACGATCACCACCGCGATTAACAATCCCACCATCACGAGATGAAAGATGCGCGCGATCCATAGCGCCGTGGGAATTCCGAAATAGCGCGGCACGGAATGCAGCCCGGCCTCACGGTCAAAGTCGAAGTCCTGGCAGGCATAGAGAACGTCGAACCCTCCCACCCAGAACGTTACTGCAGCCGTAAGCAGGAGAATGCGCGGATCGAGTGATCCCCGTACCGCGATCCACGCCGCCGCCGGCGCGATGCCGAGCGCGAACCCAAGGGCGAGATGCGACCAGCGCGTGATGCGCTTCGTATAGGAATAGAGGAGAAGGATAGCCAGCGCAACTGGGGAAAGTTCAAGCGTCAACCGATTCAATTGGCTTGCAGCCAGTATGAATATCGCGCTCGAAACAACAACGAAGATCGCGACGAAAGCGGGCTTGAGATGTCCAGCAGGCAAAGCGCGTGCGCTCGTGCGTGGGTTGGCGGCGTCGATGGCGACATCGGCCCACCGATTGAATGCCATCGCGGCGGATCTCGCAGCCACCATCGCAACAATGATCCAGGCGAGCTGGTGCGCCGAAGGAACTCCTCCGGCGGCGAGCATCGCGCCGCAGAGCGCGAACGGGAGCGCGAAGATCGAGTGCTCCCACTTGATCATTTCAAGCGTCAGCCGGAGATTGTGCAGGATAGCCACGCCTCGATTGTAAAGCAGGATTCTCGGGAATCGGCGGTCAAGCAGCGTCTGAGACCAGGGGCACGAACCGGCACAGCTCGCGAAGTGTAATATGCGCTTGCCCCTCTCTTTTTTCGACGAGTTGCAGCTGCTGCGTGTCTTCGCGACCTACGGGAATGATCATTCGTCCGCCATCGGCAAGTTGCTCCAGCAAATAACGTGGCAATTGAGGAGCCGCGGCAGAGACAATAATGGCATCATAGGGAGCCGTTTCCCGGTATCCGAGAGTGCCGTCGCCAGTGATGATCTTCACATTCCTGTATCCAAGATCCGACAGCACGATGCGGGCTTGTTCCGCCAAGGTCGGATGCCGTTCGATGGACACGATCTTGTCTGCCAATTCCGCAAGTAAGGCCGTGACATATCCTGAGCCGGTGCCGACCTCAAGCACGTTGTCAGTTGGCGACAGCGTTAAAGCCTCCAGCATCAACGCCACCATGTATGGTTGCGAGATCGTCTGGCCTTCCCCGATTGGCAAAGGATGATCTTCATACGCTTGGTCACGATATTTGGCTGAGGCAAACTCGTGGCGGGGCACTCGCGACATCGCGGCGAGAATACGCTCATCAGCGATGCCTCGCTGGCGCAATTGCAGGTCGACCATCCGCAATCGTAGGGTCGCCAGCGCCGCAGCATCGTCAAGAGAACCCATCTATACCTCGAACCCATCGGACAGCATGCTATTTCCTGCGCCGGCGGAGACGCACATCAAAGCTCACCACTCCATTCTGGTCCCGCGTGCCCACCACGGAGAGATTGCGATTCACATAGTACTCGCCTTGGATAATTTGCTCAGAACTCTGCGAGACATTCGTGCTGTAGGTCAGAGTCACGTTGTTGGCAAACTGTTGCTCGATCGTGACCTGGGGACCGCGTGCGGTGGGGTTGGTTTCGGTCGTCAAACCTTGCGGATCAATCTTAATGCGGCTGACGCCGAACAATTTCTGCAGCCGATTGCTCACGGTTGAATTGATGGCCTGGCTGATGATGAGGTTTGTGGCTTCATCGCTGAACAAGGTCTGCCCGGATTGCTCCTGCAACTGTTCCGATTCCTCGCTTGTCCGGCCCAGGGCCAACAGCGCAATGATGTCCGATTTCGGTAGCGGAGGCTCCGAGCGATAGTTCACGTTGAGGCGGTCCGGCGTACCCGTAACCGTCACATCAAGGTCGTAGTTGCGGACGTGCGTTGTGGCTTGCAGGTTTACCTGCGGTTCAATGGCAACGGGATTCGCGAAAGTGATGTCGCCGCGCTCCAGGCGGAATTTGATTCCGTTGAAGGTTGCGTCTCCCTCCAGAATATCCGCGCGGCCGAGCACACTCGGGCGCGCAACCGATCCTCGCAGCCGCAGATCTGCATCCCCCGACAACCGCGCCACCGCCGTCTTCATCTGCAACTCGGGAGCGGTGCGGACGACGACGTCGAGCTTGACGTTATACAGGGGCGAATTCGCCGCTGTAATCGACGCCGATTGCCGGCTGCGCTCCAGGTATGATCCGAAGTCGAATCCCGGAGTGACGGCCAGTTTTGTGACCATTACATTGCCTGAAACAGTCGATGCCGAGCGACTTCCCACCCAATGCAAGTCGGCGTTCGCTGTCGAGCTCACTCCTGGCGGGTATCGCAACCGGACCTCTTTGCCAATCGCAGTCAGGTTGAAATTCAGCTCGCCGTTGTAGCTTGTGGCGTCGCCTTTCAGGTCGAGCGTCCCTCCCCCCGTCTTTGCCGCAAGCTGCTCAATATGAATTCGGTCGCGCGTGAAAGAAAGCACTCCATTCATTTCACTGAGCCCGCTGGGAACGCCCACATAGCTTGCCGCTCCATTCTTGATTTCGACGCTGCCTTGCGGAAGTGGCTCGTGTAGCGTTCCACCCACCGTCATGTGAAGCGTCATCAATCCGGAAGTGGTCAGGTTGGAATCGAAGCTGCCAACCAATCTCAGGTCGGCTTGCCCATTGGCAACCAGCTCAAGCTCTTGCGATCCGCCGAAATGAATCGAGCCCGACCCTGTCACGTCGGTTCCATCACCGACAAAGCGCGACGTGGCAATATGAATGGTCTGCTGGGCATACGTGAATGTCACCGGGTCCTGGTTGTGCATCTTCGTATGTTCGACTTCGATCGCAATCGAGGGCAACGTTCCATGCAACGTCCATTGCTCTGGATACCGCAGCGGGCCCTGCATCGTGAGTTGGCCGCCAACGGCCGAATGACCGGTGAGCTGATGGCCGAGATACGCGCGCCATAGGGCGTCCACGTCAAGGTGGTCTGCGCGCGCCGTGATATTGGCGGGATAGTCGCCATGCATCGTCACATCGCCGTCCAGATTCAAGGTCCCATGCGGAAATTGAGAGTGCCCGGTCAGATGCAATTGGCCATTCTTGGTTGTCGCGTCAAGGTCTAGCTCGCCACTCAGTTCGCGATCGAGAGTAAGGGCGCGAATTTTGACGCTGGTGTTGATGACTGGCGCGTCCAGTGTTCCCTCTCCTTGCAAAGTGAAATCGGCACGGCCCTGCATGGGGAGACGATCCAGATGGATTTGCCGAATCCGGGAGACGTCAAAGTTCCTGCCGACCAGATCAAGTCGAAAACCGCGCGTGGAGGGCGTATATGCCGCCGTTCCGGTGACTGTGGCGTCTTCGTGGGTCAGCTGAATATTAGTCAGGCTGGTCTCGAATCGCCGGACGTGGAGATCCGCGTCAAACCGCTCAATCGGCTCATCATAGGCAGACGCGCTGGTTGCATGGATGTGCCCTTGCACCTGGGGATGCATTCTGGTCCCGGAAATCTGCAAAGAGACGTCCGCTGTTCCAGTCACGGGATAGTCGAAATCGGCCAGTGCTGCTGTCGAAGCGACGTCTACGTTATGGAGGTTGACGCGAGCGGTATACGGGCTGCTCTCGGTGAATTGTCCCTTCTGTAAATCCGCCGAGACCTCAAAATCCGCGCTCGTATCTCCCCTTCTCAACGATCCTCCGCGCAGGACGAGATTTCGGTTCGAGAACTGGATGCTGGCGGCAAGCGAATCCCAGTGCACGGGCTTCTCGGGAGTGCGAGAGGTCGCGGGCACGGTGAACTCGAAGTCCTCAGCTACCAGGGTTCCGGCCAGCGTCGGAGAGGAGAAGGTTCCGCCTACGACGCCAGTAAACGAAGCGTTGCCATCGACTCGGAAGGGCAGGTTCGTTGGTCCGCCCAGAACCGCGACCAGCGGACGCCATTCTTCCAGATTTGAAGTCGAAATCGAAATATGCAGAGTCGACGGAGTAGCAAGCGTTCCCGAAGCCTGCACCTTCGATGCGGGAGTCGATAAATTGAATTTCGCAAGCTCCAGCGAATCCGTTACGGCGTGATACTTGCCCTGCATCTCGGCCGTCATGGGCAGTTCTCGCGCCGAAGTGCGAGGCGGAGGAACCGCAGAGACAGAAAAAGCGATATCGGCGTTGTCAGGCGATCCCTTCCAGCTGGCGTCCACATTGCCCGTTGCGAGTCCCGCCGGACGAAACCTCCCCATCGGATGCTTGCGCACATCCAAGGCAGCTGCTGTTTCGGCAAGCGACACATCTCGCAGCCGAAGATGTACGGCTCCGCTCTGTACCCCCGGCTTCTTTTCTCTCACATTCGCGGGTCGTGCCGCCGAAATGATGGCGATGTCCTCCCGCTTGCTCTTGGTTGCGGACGGCGGCGGCGTGCTATACAGCCAGTTTTCGACGTCGGCGTCTCCGGTGACGCTTCCGCCCAGTAGCCTCCCTTGGAGTTTGGAAAGCTTCAACTCCTGATCGGTCAACGAGTAGTCAGAACTAAAACTGCCCCCCTTGATGGCAATTTGATCATCTTGCCAGCCCAAATCGCGCATCGCCATCGTGCCCGATGTCGCGAATTCCTGAAGCGTCCAGTGGCCGGCGCCTTTGAACTCCGCTGACCCCCGTCGAAGATCGTTGCGTCGAATGATCGCCGCGGCATCGCCCATATCAATCTGGGCGTCGTAGTTGCCGTCAAACCTGGGATTACGGAAATCGCTAACCCTTCCACTTGCATTCAGCACAGAGTGTCCGGATGTCCAGTTGAGGGTATGAATGTCGACGAAGGTCGGCCCCAGGCTGAACTCAACCGCGGTAGTCCACGAGAATGGACGGAAGCCGTCGTAGGACGTATCCGCTTTGCCAATTTTGAGGCGGCTCTCGTATCTCCCCCGAAGGTAGGAATAGTCCATATGCAAGTCGGTGCCACGAACAGAAAAATCCAGTGGGATTTTCTGATCGCCCCAGAGCAACGCTCCGTTCTGCACGGAAAGGTGATCGATCGAGAGGGCAAACAATTGCTCAACCCGGGCCCCTACCGGTGCTGGCGTTTGGACGCGTAATCCGGGAACGTTGGTCGTCGTGCCATCGGGACCGACCGCGATATGAATGACAGGGCGGTCGAGCACAACATCGTGAAAGCCGAACTCAGTGCGCAAGAACGAGATGACCTTAACCTGAGCAAGCAGGCTGTCCGCATGCGCCAGCGGAATGTCACCCGGCGCTTCTTTTCCGTGCACGGTAACGTTGCGGATCTCTACCTGCATGTGAAAAGGAACGACGTGAAAGCTACCGACTTCGGCTCGGCCGCCTGTGATCCGCTCGATTTCCCGGACAACGCGGCGGCGCACGTATGTTTGGAAGGAATTGGTTGTCGTATACCAAATGGCGGCGGATGCGATAAGGACAACAACTCCGACGGCAATCAGAAGGTATTTCCACCAGCGGCGGGGTCTGGCGGCGGGTTTCATCAGGGCGTTTGATCTCCCTGGCCGGCGGATCCGTCGCCGGGGATGCTGACTTTACTTTCCGAGCGGAGGGATTGCAGCCACGAAATCATCAGCTCGTTCACTTTCTGCTGGGTCAACACTTCGCGAATTTTGGCGGAGACGTCGGCCAGGGCAACATCGCTCCCGCCCGACTGCTTCAATTGCGGAACGAACTTATCGCGGTAATAGGCTTCAATGCTTTTCGAATCGATCTGCACCGTGGGACGGAGGTGCGCATCGACGAGCCGCATCAGATCGATCTGCATCTCCACTTGCGCAATCAGGGTCTTTTCGGTGACGCCGAATCGCTCGAGCACCTGCTGCCAACCCTGATCTGTGGAGGCCTCGGGATAAAGCTTTCGCGCTTGTGCGACTTCCGCTTCCGCGTCCGTTTGCGAAGCATGCTTGAAGGATGCCGATTTCATCTGTTCCGACAGCAGTTCTTGATCAATCAGGCGGTCCAGGACAGCCCGGCGGTCTTCGTCGTCGAACTGGTTGATGGATCGCCCGCTCATGAGGGCTTGGTAGCGCAGCGCATCGTTCAGGTCGCTCTGAAGGATGATGTGGCCATTCACAGTCGCAACGATACGATCGATCACTTCGCCGGCCCGCGCGGCGGGTAGCGACCACAAGCTCACAAATAACAGCGCGAAAAAAGTGATCGTCCTTCTCATACTCATACAAAATCTTTCCGTCAGAACGGCTGGCCGATACTGAAGAACACGTTGAAATGACGCAGGCGCTGGGTCTCCACCGTACTGGTGCTGATTCCCGTAAACGCATCCGTGGTCGTGAACGTCTGGAAATATCGGGTCGGGTTCAGGTTATACCCAAAATCGAAACGAAGGGGCCCAATCGGTGTCTTATATCGTACGCCCACGCCCAAGGCATGCGAAGTGTAATCATATCCAGAATTGTTGAAATAGGTCTCACACTGTGAGTTCACTGTACCACTGGACAAGCACTGTTGGGGATCAGGCTGATGCCAGCGCATCAAGCCCTTTAACATGTCGTGCGGCGCCGTAAAGACATTGCCCATATCGTGAAAAATGGCAAACTTGAACCCTTGGCCCAGCCAAGGCAGTGACACCTGGGGAAGACGCAATTCCATGTTGTTGACGAACAATGCGGTGCCGCCAACCGGGAAGCCAGAACTTGGGTCGCGAGGTCCTGCCTGATTCAACCCGAAACCCCGGTGGGAGTTGCCGCCTCCCGCAAAGAACTGCTCTGGCAACGGGATCACGGAGATGCCTTCGCAGACCGTTTCTCCCGTGTTCGGGTTGAGTGGACATGCTCCCGGAGGTACAACTCTGGTGCCCTGGAAGGGCTGTTCCAAGCCGATAGTCGTGGAGCGTGCAAACACGAATTTGGTTTCCGGCGTTCCTTTGCCTCCGAACGCGTAATACGTGGAATATTGCCCCAGAGCTCGGCCGAAGTTCGTGGGAACCGAGCCGGTTTGTGTCTCCGATCGTGATCCCAACGCACTCGATGCGGCAAAGGCATCGAGCGTGAAATAATCGCCCTTCGTGCTTTCCAGCGGGTTGTCCCGCTTGTCCTGAATGAACGTAAAACCGGGACCTCCAATTCGGGCGGGCAGCGACAACAGTGCGATTTGCCCAGGCGAGAATCCTTGAGCGAAATGGCTGGCCTTTACCGTCCGGAAATCAAAGCGGTAGGTGATGGAATTCGGCCCCGGCCGGGTGCCCGGTTCCGTACCGGGATTGCCGAACTGTTGCCGAAGGTCGATCTTCCCTTCCAGACGCTGTGACGTAAACGTGGCCACATCGAGACTGTTGTCGTAGAAAACGGTGTAAATCAGTTTGAACTTGTCACTATCGAAGAGCTTTGGGACCGTGTAGCTTACCAGCCCTCGTTGCTGCAGACTTCCAACATGGGACTGGAAACTGAGCGTCTCATTCCTTCCAAACATATTGAGCCGCGTGATGTCGAGACCGACTCTTGGGCTCACCCCCGTCGTGCCTTGCGGTGCGGCCTGTCCACCAGGTTGTCCAGTCTGGAACTCAAATCCGGCGTCATAGGTAAACGTGTAACGCTTGGCCTCGTCGACCTGCACAAGCACGTTCTTCTGCGGATCTGTGCCCTCGGGATTTTGCACCGCGGTATCGACTTGGCTGAAAATCCCCAGATTGTAGAGTCGCGTCTGCGTGTTCAACAGGTCCTGTTGGCTCAGCGGGTCTTTCGGGTGGACTTCAAGTTCCCGTTGTACGACATAGGCGCGCGTGTGCTCGGTACCTGCGACCATCACGCGGTCTACCGTAAACAGCTCCCCTTCGGTAATCGTAAATGTCACGTCCTCCCGGTTGGGCTGTTGGCCGGACGGCTTCGTGGTGATTTCGAGCGCGGCATTGGGGAATCCATTGTCAAAGTAATAGCTCAGGATTCTTTCGCGATCGCTCGCCAGGTCTTGCTCGGAATAGGGTTGGCCCGGTTGCGTGCTTAACTCGGGAAGTTGGACCGATTTCACTTTTTCGTTTCCCACGACATGCAGTTCGCCTACGCGCGTGCGAACCCCTTCTTCGATGTGAATCTCGACCGCGAGTTTGTTTGCGGTTCCCTCATAGTTATCATCGACATGCGTTTCGATTTTCACGTCACGAAATCCATTCGACCGATAAAGTCCCTCCAGCGTGGCGACGTCGCTGTTGAGCAATGCATTGCTGAAGCGACCATGGCTCAGGAATCGGCTGGCGGGTTGAATCTGCAAGTAGGATCGCAGCTTTGCCGTATCCAAAAACTCCTTGTTGCCGGTGATTTTGATCGTCGCCAGTTTGTGCAGCGGACCCGGGTCGATTTCGTAGATGACCCGCAAGGTTTTCGGGTCGCTCACTTTTCGAATTTCAACCGAGGCGTCGAAGTGGCCTCGCGTCTGCAAGAAGTTCAGCAAATTTTGCTTTCCTTCATTCAGAAGATCATCGTCGACGGCGTCTTCCTCATAGACCGGAATCTCCCGTTTCAAAGTGCCGCGGCTCACCCGATAACCTTCTGCCGAGATCAATACGACGGGCCCGGGATCGATCTGGAAGGTGAAATCCACTCCGTTCGTTTCGGGATGGTAAGTCTGTTCGGCGATAGAGACCTGCGCCAGGGCCCGGTTTTGCTTCTGGAATCTCTTGCGTAGGCGCTGTAATGAATCGCTTACACGGGACGCGGTCACGCGATCGCCGCTTTCCATTCGCGCCAGATGCCGCACCTCTGCGGGAGAAAGGTTGGAGCTCCCAGTGATCTTTACATTTGCCACATGCGCCTGAGTTCCGGGCGAAATATGAAACAAGACGTCGACTTGCTGAGTTGCGAGATTGGACGTGCTTTCAGCGGTAACTCGCGCACGGTAGTATCCGTTTTCCTGCATAAGTTGCCGGATATTCTCCAATGCGCGGTTCAATTTCTCGCGGTTATAGAGCTCGCCGAGCTGCAACTTGGATGCGTTGCTGATCTGATTCGCGCTTGGCCGCGATGGAGCCCCCTCCACTTCGACCGCACCTACAAAAACGTTGGGCGACGTGACAAACGTTAACTTGACCCCGTCTCCGGAAGGGGCTACTTCCGCTTCAATGTCTGCAAAACGGCCTGTCGCATAGAGAATGCGGATGCTGTCGCGAATCCGGTTCCGATCGAGCGGAGCTCCCGCCTTCTGCGGCACGAGTTGCAATAGATGATTTCGATCGGCGTCTGACACTCCCGGAAGATCGACCGATTCGACGACCTTTCCTTCGTACTCGGAACTGGTGGCCTGATTTGGGACCGATTCCTGTAAAGGCGAAGCATTTGCCTGCTGCAAACGCGCGTTCAAGGTCTCAGGGAGGACCCGGCGCGCCTGCGCCATGGCTTCCGGCGACAGCCCCACGAACCATAGCACTAGTGTCGCGGTCAGAATTGTCGCGTATCGTCTCGGCAAAAGGTTTCCTGGGTTCAGGCGCTCCTAGCTTCGATGGAACGCGCCCGACCTGTCGTTGTACGGACTGCAGCCAGCCTCGCGCACAGATTCGCCCGATCGTTTCCGATCGACCCAGCCACTTATAATAAAGGTTTTACATACGGGAACTGGTGACCTCTTTGGGACAGGAAACGCAACATCCGACCGCAGGCGCGGCACGCGACAAGGAACCGGCATTCATCGAGCGCTATTCCCGCCAGATTCTGTTCCGCGGAATTGGGGAGGATGGCCAGCGCAAGCTCGGGTTAGCTCGTGTTGCGATTGTCGGATGCGGAGCGACTGGTTCGGCCCTCGCCGCTTTGTTCGCTCGCTCCGGCGTCGGCAGTCTCCGCATCATCGACAGAGATTACGTCGAGCCCAGCAACCTGCAACGGCAGTCATTATTCGACGAGTCTGATGCTGCGGAGTCCCTTCCAAAAGCCATCGCGGCCGCTCGAAAAATTGCCGCTTTGAACTCCGAGATCAAGGTTGATGCAAAAGTGGAAGATCTCACTCCATCCAATATTCAACAACTACTGGATCAAGCCGATCTTATTCTCGACGGCACCGACAATTTCGAGACCCGATACCTGGTCAACGACTTTGCCGTTTCGCGCCAGCTTCCTTGGATCTATTCCGCCGCAGTCGGAAGTTATGCCGTGACTCTCAACGTCCTACCGGGCGAAACCGCCTGTCTGGGGTGCATCTTCCCCGATTCTCCTCGTGGGATGGTTGAGACCTGCGAAACCTCCGGCATTCTGAATTCTGCCGTCAATCTTGTCGCGTCGATCGCCGCCACGGAAGCAGTCAAGCTTCTTGTGCAAGGAAAGTCAGCGCCTGCCCTCCGCCGGACGTTACTCTCATTCGACCTATGGACGAACGAGCACGCGGAAATCTCTGCGGCAAAGCCAAGGCTCGGTTGTCGCACGTGCGGCGAACGCGACTTCATTCATCTTGCCGGCGAAGGTCGTCCGCACATCACCCTCTGCGGCAGGAATTCTGTGCAAATCCATGAGCGGGAGCGACCGATCGACTTCGCCGAGATGAATCGCCGGCTCCAGCCTCACGGTACAGTCCGCCACAACGACTTCGTCCTGAAGTTCTGGCATGAGCCTTACGAGATGACTTTGTTTCCGGACGGCCGCGCAATTATCAAAGGCACCACCGACACCGCCTTGGCGCGCAGCCTTTACGCGCGCTACGTCGGGAGCTGATTGGCGCGCTGTGCGCGACAGCCGTAGTTAGGAATGAACGACCCTTCTCTGCTAATCTTCTCCGTTTGTGACAGCCGAACCTCCACTCACAGAAAAAGGCCCCATGACGGACACTTCACGTCCCGAGCCCAGCCGCCTGTACCGCTGGCTTGTCCTCATTTTCGTCAGTCTCGCGATGTTTGGCAGCTACTATGCTTACGATGCGCTGAGTCCCATTGCCGACGTCCTCAAGCAGCAACTTGGATTCTCCGACCTCGATATCGGCTTTCTGCAGGCCATTTATAGCTTTCCAAATATCTTCACCGTACTGGTTGGCGGCTTCATTATCGACCGCATCGGCTTGCGCAAGTCGCTGATGATCTTCGGGGTACTCTGCTTCATCGGCCCTGCGATTACGGCCTCCTCCGGGCACCTGTCCATCATGGCAACCGGACGCCTGATTTTCGGCATGGGCGCAGAATCGCTGAACGTCGCCGTCACCACTGCCCTTGCCCGCTGGTTCCGCGGAAAGGAACTGAGCTTCGCCTTCGGATTAAACCTGACGGCTTCGCGGCTCGGCACCTTTGCAGCGCTAAACTCCCCGACGTGGGCGCGATGGGCCTATTCGAACTGGAGACCGCCGTTCCTAATCTCTCTGGCGTTCTCTGCCCTCTGCATCATCGGCGCGGTCATTTACTGGGGAATGGAGGTCTATGCGGAGAAGAACTATCGCCTGGGAGACATCTCCACCGACAAAGTTGTCTTCTCCGACCTTTGGAAGTTCGGCGTGAGTTATTGGCTGATTGTTGCCCTTTGTATCGTGTTCTACTCGGCGATTTTTCCATTCCAGACTTTCGCCGTGAAGTTCTTCATGGAGGCCCACGGCACATCTCGCGAATTCGGCGGCTTTTTGTCGAGCATGCTCACGCTTTTCGCCATGATTGCCACTCCTTTGTTTGGCCTCTTGGTGGACCGCATCGGCAAGCGTGCCCTGCTGATGATGTTCGGATCGGTTTTGCTGATCCCCGTGTATCTAATGATGGCCTACACGCAGATCAACCTGTATATCCCGATGGCCATGATGGGAGTGGCGTTTTCGCTGATTCCGGCGGTCATGTGGCCTTCTGTGGCCTACATTGTCGATCAGTCTAAACTTGGGACAGCATACGGCCTGATGACGATGATTCAGAATATTGGCCTCTTCGGGCTGAATATCCTGGTCGGGTGGGCAAACAATTACGCGCACGCCGATGCATCCAACCCGGCCGGCTACCACCTTGGGATGTGGATTTTTTCCGTCTTGGGATTCTTGGGGGTGCTGTTCTCATTCCTGCTCCGGCAGCGTGAGATCGGGCCTCACGGGCACGGGCTCGAGACAATCACGACGGCCAACACGAGAGTTTCGTGACCAGAAATTTACCAATTTTCGAAGAATGCGACTCCAAATTTAGAATAGGGTTCATAGCAGGCGGACGCGAAACGTTTCAAGACCGCAAAGGCAAAGGATTTCCCGCGACGAGGCGTGTTAATTTCGAATCCAAAGAACGGTAGAATCGCTCTCGAAATTTGAATACAGCGATTACTTTAGTTCGGGGGCCATCACCCGCAAGCCATACAACGTAAAGATAGTTAGCCGCATCTCACGGGGTGCGGCCGGAAAAGGCAACTTGACCGACCCACAACAGCGCCAAGCCAGCGACCCGAACGAAGCCGAGCTGATCGAAAGAGCCAAGCAGGGCGATGCCCATGCGTTCCAAGCTCTTTATGACAAGCACAAGCGGCGTGTCTACTCTCTGTGCCTGCGCATGACGTCGAACACGGCCGAGGCGGAGGATCTGACCCAGGAGGCCTTCCTCCAGCTCTACCGCAAGATTGGAACGTTTCGCGGGGAGTCGGCGTTCTCGACGTGGCTGCATCGGCTCTCGGTAAACGTAGTGCTGATGCATCTGCGAAAAAAGAGTCTTCCGGTGGTTTCGCTCGAAGAAACCACGCAGGCGGGTGAGGAAGATACTCCGAAGAAGGACTTCGGAGCGGAAGACTTAGCGCTGGCCGGATCGATCGATCGGCTGCGATTGCAGAAGGCAGTCGAAGATCTGCCTCCGGGCTATCGGACGATTTTTGTGCTTCACGATGTCGAAGGGTACGAACATAATGAGATCGCTGCGATTGTGGGTTGCTCGATCGGAAACAGTAAGTCCCAATTGCATAAAGCAAGAATGAAATTACGCGATCTCCTTAGGTTGAACCGGACTGAAAAAGCCGAGAAATCCTGAGGAGCGCCGCGTGCAACAAACTAAGAACACAATAAGCCGGCGCAGACTGGCTAAAGCTCGGGCGAAAGACGCAAGACAAAATTGCACGCAATTGCTGATTTGGAAGCGCATTAAGGCAGGGGCTTGGGGAGAGCTGTATGAATTGCGTTGAGTTGCGAGAGAGCCTGGTTGAGATCGAGGACGGGGGCAGTCCGGAACAGCGTGCGCACTTACGAAATTGCGCCGAGTGCTCGGCATTGCTTGCGGACCTGAATAACATAGCCTCCACCGCGGTTGAGTTGCGCGGACTGCATGAGCCAAGTGCGCGCGTCTGGAATTCCCTCGAGATTGCTCTTCGGAAAGAAGGGCTGATTCGGCCCCAGCACACCGATCATTCCTTCTTTCCTTTCGGCGCCCAGTGGGGATTTGCTCGCTGGCTGATGCCTGCCGCCGCAGTCCTGATCATCGCGATTGGGATCTATCTCCGCCCCCACCCGGTTTCCCGCCCGGATGTGAACAGCAGCGCGTCCAATATGAGAACAGCGCAAATGCCCAGTGACGCGATGATTGCCGGCCTCAACGATGACGACCTTCTCGAGGAGATTGCGCAGCAATCGCCCGCCTTGAAAGCGGAGTACAGGGAGAACCTTCGCCACGTAAATGAGTACATTCGGGACGCCCAAAATGTGGTGGCCGCCGATCCGAACGACGAGGAAGCCCGCCGTTCGCTGATGGAGGCTTATCAGGAAAAAGCCATGCTTTTCGAATTGGCTTTGGATCGTTCTCTGCCATAATGGACAGCGGTTTTTGCGCTACAGGCCTTTTTTCAGCGCGAGGATAACGGGAGATCGGGAAACCATATGAGCGGGCGCATAATCGAACTCGCAGTAATCGGCGCGATGGTAGCTGGAACGGTTGCCACTCCGCTTTCGGCGGCGACGCACAAAGATCTTCACTTTAACGTAGCTCCCAAAGCGGGCGTCATCGTCAACAATCCCTACGGTTCGATCTCGATCAAACCCTCAAACGGCAGCGTGGTCATCGTCAGCGTCAACCTCGCATCCGATAAAGTGGAAGTCGATAACAATTTCATTGGAAACCGAGTCGAGCTTCAGTCCCACCTGCTTCCTGGCGCGGATGCCGAGTCCGGCAAAGTTGATTACGAAATCATGGTCCCCTCGGATGCCAGCGTGACGCTGCATTCCACTGCGGGAATCCTGCGGGCTGAGAAATTACGCGGCGATATCACCATGGAAGGAGCCGGCGCCTCAGTCGAGCTGCGCGACATGACGGCAGCCCATGTCCACATCAAGACTCTCAACGGGCCAGTGACCCTCACAAACGTTCAGGATGGCCACGTCGAAGTCGATTCGCTGAGCGGCAATGTGACTCTGAATGCCGTGACCGGTCCTCTCGTCCAAGTCATCTCCACAAGCGGCGAGATTAACTACGTCGGCGATTTCGGCGATCGTGGCGAGTACCGGCTTACCAGCCATAGCGGCGATATCGAGGCCGTTGTTCCGGAGACCACTTCCGCCGATGTCAGCGCCCGCTCGGTCCGCGGCGAAGTGCATGACGATGTTCCACTTCAACCCAGGCAGCACACGTCGTTCGTCATCAAGGAAGGAAGTGCCTTCTGGGGTTCCATGGGCCGCGCCGCCGTCTCCTCGACGGTCGTGTTGCGCAGCTTCAGTGGTAAAATCCACCTCAGAAAACGCTCCGCAAAATAATTCAGGAAAGTCCGGACCGTTTGAAGAAGCGCTCTGGAAAATCATCGAAGGCGCTAAAGCCTGTTCGGACGCCCGTTACGCGTGCCGTCCGGTCAGCTTCTCGACACAGCGATGTCGTTGTTCTGGTTGGCTTCATGGGAGCCGGAAAGACCAGTGTTGGGCGTGCTCTCGGGAGTCTCCTCAACTGGCAGTTTGAGGATCTGGACGACCGCATCGAGCAACGCGAGGGCCGAAGAATAGCTGAGATCTTTCGCGATGTCGGCGAGCAGGAGTTTCGGCGCAGAGAGCATGAGGCCCTGAAGAATCTGCTTCTGGACTTGCCTCATGGTGGCCAAAGAATCGTAGCTTTAGGCGGCGGAGCATTTGTCCAGGAAAGGAACGCGGCGCTGCTGAAGTCTTCTACTGCGCCGACGGTCTTTCTGGACGCGCCGGTCGACGATCTCTGGCAGCGGTGCTCACAACAGGCCGTCGATGCCGGAACCGAGCGTCCGCTGCTGGCGAGCCGGGAACAGTTTCGCCGGCTCTACAAGGAAAGGCGAAGAAACTATTCCCGGGCATTGCACAGGATCCACACCGAGAACCGCACCGTGGAAGCCATCGCCGCCGAAATCGCCAGGAGACTGCGCTTGAAGAGAATCGAAATTCGCATCGAACAAGGAGAGGCCGAGTGAAGTTCGCATCCTCAATCCGTTATAGCATGGCCCTGCTTCTAGCCGCGTCTCTTGCCGCGTTCGCCGCGTCTCATGGCGACAAGAAAGAGAAGGCGAAACCTGCAACCTCGCAGACAATCGACGCCGGATCGTTCGGTGTCTTCGTCAAAGGTCAGAGAGTCGCCACCGAAACGTTCAGCATTGCGCAGAAAGAGGGTCTGAGCGAAATCAAGTCGCAGTTCAAGCAAACGGAAGGATCGGATCCGGTCAGCCAGAAATCGGAGTTGGAAATCACTTCTACTGGCGATCTGCTCCACTACGACTGGAGCCAATCCTCCGGCGGCTCTTTGTCCGTCGTTCCGAGCAACGATTTCCTGACAGAAAAGGTCACTCCACCCAACTCGTCCAAGGCTGCTGAAAAGGCATTCCTGATGCCGAGTACGAGTTCGATTCTCGACAACAATTTCTTCATCCAACGCGAAGTGCTTGTCTGGAGGTACCTGGCGGCCGACTGCAAGCCGGAAGGCGGCAACCTGAAATGCCAGCAAGGCCCTGCCTCGTTCGGCGCACTGATCCCTCAGGATCAGACATCGGCCAGCATCCGTATCGAGCTCAAAGGGAAAGAAAAAGTTACAATTCATAATGTAGAGCGAGATCTTCTCCGGCTGGATCTCACCGGAGAAAGTTTCGACTGGGCTCTTTGGGTTGACGACCAGGATCACTTCAAGCTCATCCAGATATCGATCCCTGCCGACAACACCGAAGTAGTTCGCGACTAAGGACGCGGCGGCGGGACGGGTAAGCCGATCGCGAAAAATTTGCTTGCTCCTCACTGACTCACGTACGGCGCGGGTGCTGATCACGGTGCTTCTTTTCGCGCTGGCGCTGGGATTTCTCTACGTCGCGCGGGCCACGCTGATTGCATTTCTCTTCGCCATCTTCTTTGCCTACCTGATGAGCCCGCTGGTAAATCATCTCGAGCGACTGCTGAAGGGTCGTGTAAAAGCGATCGCGGTCATCTACACCCTTCTGGTCGCACTGGTGGTCGTGTTTTTCGTGCTCGTGGGCCCACGAGTCACTCATCAGGGAGCGCGTCTCGGACAATCGCTCCCGACGCTGCTGGGCCAGCTGAAATCTGGCCAGATCACGAATCAGCTGGGAGCCGAGCACGGATGGAGCCGCGGCACAACCGAATTCGTCCAGTCCTTTCTGGTGAACCACGAGGATGACATCACGCAATTGGCGCAGCGCATCGGGTTGCGCACCGCCGACGTCGCCAAGCAGGCGTGGCTTCTCTTTGTCGTTCCGTTGCTTTCGATTTTCTTTTTGAAAGACGGGCGTGCGTTCAGCGATTTTCTGCTCTCGACTATTCAATCGCGCCCACAACGCGAATTCCTCGAGAACGTCCTGAACGACCTCAATCACATGCTGGCGCATTTCATCCGTGCGCAACTGACTCTCGCTGCCCTCACGCTTGTCGTCTATTCCATTTTTCTGGGTGCGATGCGCGTCCCTTACGCCCTGGTTCTCGGAACGATCGGCGGAACTCTGGAGTTCATCCCGGTGGTCGGGCCTCTGGTTGCCGCCCTGATCATCGTGACAGTCGCTTTGCTGATGAGCTACAAACACTGGATCATTCTGATCATCTTTCTCGGCATCTGGCGACTAGTCCAGGACTATGTGTCTTCTCCCCGAATCATGGGCGAGAGCATGGAACTGCATCCGCTAGCCGCCATCTTTGGCGTCATGGCCGGAGGCGAAGTCGCCGGAATACTCGGGATCTACCTGTCAATTCCTGTGATGGCCAGTTTGCGCATTGTCTTCCGGCGCTGGCGCCTCTATGCCGAGAAGAAGAAGTTCGGGCCGCTGTCGGAGTATCCCTTTCGCAGCCAGGAAACGCAACGGACGTGAAGCGGCGCTTCGACGAGACCCGCGGCTTCCATATTTACCAGCTCAGACAGCGTGACCCATGTATTCGATTTCATGGCGCGCCCTATCACTTCGCAAAAGTCACCGCACTGCAAGGCGAATAAGGACCCCAGCAGCCGATCTTGAAAACCCCTTGTGTCTCTTTGCATCGTTTGTGGCGCCTTCGGCGCCGCCTGACTCTTTTCATGGGGAGGTCGTCGGTCGTAAACTTCAGACGCAAGCTCGACACGATTGTGCCCGACTTAGACGCGCTGACCCACTGACGCTGAAACGCCTACGAGAAACACCGGACTCGAACGTGCCGCGGAATATTGGGAGGAAGCGATGATTGCTGGACAGGACATTGATCGCCGCACGTTTATGAAGATCGGAGGTACGGCGTTGGCGGCGGGCCTCGTCCCCCGCGCAGAAGCGGAACCTAAGGCTCCCGAGGCGCCTTATCCGGTGAAATGGTACCCATTCACTGGCCACCCTGACTCGGATACGTGTTGGGCACTTTCCGTTGGGCCCGATGGACGGATCTATGCGGCGGCTTGCGCCGAGAGCGTACCCGGGGGTGTAGTCAAACCGACTCGGTACAACGAAGAGCGCGACGATCTTGATTACCTCTTCAATCTCGCGGAAATGGTGGATGATCCCGGCGACTCAGGCCGCGCGACACAATGCAAAATTCACTACAGCTTCGCTCCCTCGATGCATGATGGCGTGCTGTATATGGCGACACACCTTTCGGGTCCGCCCATTGATCTGCCGCGTTATTCGCCGTGGTATTCCTGGCACGATGCCAAACGCTGCTTCCGCGGCTCGGCTCTGCTGGCTTTCGACACTCGCAACGATCGAGTCCTGTGGTGGGACACGCTGATCCCCAAGGAAGGCTGCCGCTGCCTTCTGCACGATGAAGAGCGCGGCTTGCTGTATGCCATGAGCTATCCGCGGGATCACTTCATCATCTACGACCTTCATACTCGTAAGCGGCGCGATATAGGGCGCATCAGTTCGATCAATCCGCAAGCGCTGTTTCTCGATAAGCAGCATCGTGTGTGGACAAGCAGCGACTATGGGCGGCTGGTGCGGTATACGCCCG
>DATJOA010000058.1:0-11585 GCA_035507635.1 Candidatus Acidiferrales bacterium | reverse complement strand
GATCTCCAGATCGCGTTCGCGGACAAGATTCGGGAACTTCTCTCCCCATTCAATCAGAAGAATATTCTTGGGGTCTCTCAGGTCGTCCAAAGCTAGCGTTTCCAGTTCCCGCGGAGTGTCAATCCGGTAGAGATCGATGTGATAGAGAGTTACATCGGGCCCGCGATATTCGTGGATCAAGGTGAAGGTCGGGCTGGTTACGTCTTCTTCGGAGGCTGCGTCGAACGCTGCGGCAATTCCCTTGACCAGCGTGGTTTTCCCTGCGCCCAGGTCACCACGGAGCAAAACGAGTTTCGGTGGAGTCATCAGAGCGGCAAGCGTCCGCCCGAGTGCGACTGTTTCGTCCGCGGAATGCGTAACGAGTTCTCTGGTGAGATGGGGAGTCTTTACCGGTCCGGACACACGACCAGTATAGCGGGAGCGGTCGCCCGGACAGCCGAGACGGCTGTCGTTCCAACCTAGTATGTCGAGAAGGCGCTCGACTTAATCCCGAGCGAACTCCGCGACGCAACGTGATCGAGAGACGTGCGTAGGCGGCGGTGGTCGTCATCCTCGATGGCCACGAAACGGAACGGCTGCAGTACTCCGTCGGAGAAGCTTCGCGTCGGGCTCAGGATTTCCGCCATGCCGTGCACCGGACCAGACTGCGTCTGAAAGGCGACTTCGACAAAGTCTCCCTGTGAAAGCGATTGCGGCAGTCGCAGCAGGCCTCCGGTGGCAGAGATGGTTTGGAGCTTTGCTTTGGTACGGCGGCCATCTTCTAACCGGATCGCAGCCAGTACGGAATCTCCTAGCTGAACCCGGGCGGCACGCCGCGAGGGGTGCGGTTGGGGGAAGTGGGTCATAGGCAAAATCACTATGGCACCATGGTGTGTTGAGTAATAGATTACTGAAGCCCCTCGTCCGGATTCCGCTCTGGAGGCTGGCTCCGAGTGCGTCAAGAGCTCATTTCTACAGGGGTTTACGATTCTATTTACTGAATCGTTAATGTCCTGAAGGCCAGAGGATTCGCGACCAACAAAATACACCTCGGAAGCCGCACCCGCAGATTTAGTATCTTTAGTTCGAACTGCCCACAGGAACTCTTCCATGTTGAAATTCGTCTTCCTGCTTTCTCCGCTGCTAATCGTCACTACCGCTTTCGCTCAGGGTTCGCCGGTGCCGTTGCGAGTCGGCATTGTCGGATTAGTTCACGGCCACGTCTACGGATTCCTCGATCAGTCGCGCCACAGTCCCGACATTGAGATCGTTGGCATCGCCGAACCCGACCGTCAACTGTTGACGCAAGCGGCCGCGAAGTATGGATTCGACCAGGCCACCTTGTTCACCAGCCTGGAGGACATGCTGGCAAAGTCGCATCCACGAGCGGTGCTGATTTATACGAACACTTACGATCACCGCCGAGTGGTCGAACTCTGTGCCCGTCACGGTGTGCACGTCATCATGGAAAAGCCTCTTGCCGTGAGCCTCGAAGATGCCCTCGCGATTCAGAAGGCCGCCCGTGCTGCCAATATTCACGTGCTCGTTAATTACGAGACGTCGTGGTATCGCAGCAATCACGCCGCGTACGATCTTGTGCACGACGGTGCACTTGGCGATATTCGCAAGGTCGTCGTGCATGACGGTCACAAGGGGCCGAAAGAAATTGGCGTACAGCCCGAATTCCTGGCGTGGCTGACGGATCCCAAGCTTAACGGCGGGGGAGCGCTCTTTGACTTCGGATGCTATGGCGCCGATCTGATGACCTGGCTGATGGACCGAGAGCGTCCTCAAACGGTTACGGCAGTGACACAGCAGATCAAGCCGCAGATCTATTCGCGCGTAGATGATGAAGCCACGATCATTCTGACGTATCCGAAAGCACAGGCGATCATTCAGGCCTCGTGGAATTGGCCGTTCGACCGCAAGGATATGGAAGTCTATGGCCAAACTGGATACGTGATCACGGTGAAGCGCGACGATATCCGCCTGCGCCGCGCGGATGACAAAAAGGAACAGCAGCTCGCGGCCAAACCGGTCCCGCCGCCATACGATGACGAACTCTCATATTTCCGGGCCGTCGTCCTCGATGGAGCGAAAGAGGATCCGCTGTCATCGCTGGACACGAATGTGACTGTGACCGAAATTCTGGATGCGGCCCGACGTTCAGCCGCCGAAGGAAGAACGATCCATCTGCCCGAGCACCGCTGAGCGCGCGTTATCCGTCCCAGCGCACAAGTTCCTCGCGCGCGGTGCGCTGCACGCTCCAGAATGCCTCGGGCAGTCCGCGCAAGAGATCCGTTGCGACCATCGAATGTTCGCCCACACTGTCGAGCATCACGTCTCCGGCAAGTCCGTGAAGATGAACCGCAGCGCAAACGGCCAGCGTGGGATTGTTCGGATTCTGCGCGATCAAAGCCGAAACCATGCCGGTCAGAATATCGCCGGTGCCTCCGGTCGACATTCCGGGATTTCCCGTCGTATTGACCCAGGCCTCGCCATCCGGCTGCACCACCAGAGTTCGATGCCCTTTCAAGACGACGATCAACTCGTGCTCGCGCGCGAATTTACGGGCTACCTCAAGCCGATTCTTCTGCACGTCCGCCACGGAACAATCGGCCAGCCGCGCCATCTCTCCGGGATGCGGCGTAATCACCAGCAATCGTCCCTTGCCACTTAACTGGTCAATCTTGCCCTGAAACGCGTTCAGACCGTCGGCGTCGAGAACGATTGGCACTTCGCTCTTGCTAACGAGACTTCGCACCAGCTCTGACGTCTCCGCAAAACGTGAGATCCCCGGGCCAATCGCAAGAACACTCTTCCCTTTCGCCAGTTCGTTGATTTGATTCAATGCGCTTCGAGCAATCGTCCCTGCGTCAGTTTCCGGCAACGACTCGGTCATGATCTCGGGATGGAATCCGGCGACAGTAGGCAGAACGGATTTCGCAGTGGCCACGGTCGCGAGTCCGGCTCCCGCGCGCAGAGCCGACATTCCCGCCATAGCTGCTGCTCCGGCCTTGCCGAGCGAGCCTCCAACAACGAGCACATGGCCATAGAGCCCTTTGTTCGAGTCAGGATTGCGCGCCGCAACTAACGGTGCAAGATCGTGCGCGGTGATGACGTTGAGATGCAGCGACGAAACGATGGCTTCGGGTGGCGATCCGATCTCCGCAACGTGAATCGCACCATCGGTGAGAAAACTGAACACATGCGCCGGACGCGGAGCGGTGAAAGTCACGATTGCGTCGGCGCGCGCGATTGTTCCCGTCTGCGGCGTCATCGCGTCCGCATCGGCGCCCGACGGGATATCCACAGCAATCACCGGCGCCGGATTCTGATTCAGAATGGCGATGGCATCGGCATAAAGGCCTGTCACCGGCGGCTTGAAACCCGTGCCCAGAATCGCATCAATGTAGAGATCGGCGGGAAGCGCATGGCGGACGCGATCGGTCTTCAACTCGTCGGTCGAGTGCGCAACGATCGCCGCGACCGGCAGCTTCGCGTACATGCCGGCCGCGTCTCCGCGCAAAGCGACGGGATCAGCCAGCAAGATCACCTCTACCGTCTTGCCAGTCTTGTGCAGGTGGCGGGCGGCAACGAATCCGTCGCCGCCATTGTTGCCCTTGCCGCAGAAGACGACAATTCGCCGCGCCGAGCTGTGATGTGCGAGAACAAAATCAGCGATCGCCGTGCCCGCATTCTCCATCAACGTAAGGGACGGGAGCCCGAAGCGCTCGCTGGTCGCGCGATCGATGGCGCGCATTTCTTCTGCCGTGACGATCTTCATGCGGATTGGATTCTCATGACGAGGCAGCGGTTTGCTCGAGCCGCCGCAATTGCGCCGGTTCGCCCATGGCGATGAGGCAATCGTCGGCTTCAATTCGCTCGTCCGGCGCGGGATTGAAGCGCATGGATTCCCGGCGCTTGATCGCCAGAACGATCACGCCGCGCTCCTGCCGAATCCGCGAGCTTTCCAGCGTTTTACCCGCGAAACTGGAAGCTGAGGTGATATGGATCTCTCCGATTTCGAGATCCATGCCAAGATGCGTCGTCGCAGTATCGAGAAAACTCACGACATGCGGACGCAGCAGTGATTGCGCGATCCGCTGCCCGGCAAATAGATAAGGAGAAACGACAGAGTCAGCGCCAGCAGTCAGCAGATGTTTCTCCGCGCTGTCCTCGCTGGCACGCGCAATGATTTTCAGCCGCGGATTCAGCCCGCGCGCCGTGAGCACAATATACAGATTCGTCGCGTCGGTGGTTGTTGCAGCAATCAGCCCGCGGGCACGGTCGATCTGCGCCTCTCGCAGCGTTTGTTCCTGGGTGGCGTCTCCGCCCAGAACAAGCCAATTCTCCGATGCAAACCTCTGACGCTTCAGCTCTGCATTCTCGACGATGACGAAGGGCACGGGCTTGCGCGCGAGCTCGCGGGCGACGCTGCGCCCCACGCGTCCCATGCCGCAGATGATGTAATGATCGTCGAGACGCCCGATTTCGCGTTCCATGCGCCGCCTGCCAAAGAAGCTTTGCAGCTCGAATTCTAGCAAAGCCTGGCTCAGCGCCCCGACTCCCAGCAACAACAGCGAAACTCCCGCGAGGATGACGAAGATGTTGAAGACGCGCCCCGCATGCGACAGCGGATGCACTTCCTGATATCCAATCGTGGTCAGCGTCGTGACCACCATGTAGAAGCCGTCAAACCACGGCCAACCTTCGATGTAGTGATACCCGGCCGTGCCAATGGCCATCACCAGCACAAGCAGCACGGCAATGTTGCGAAGGTTTCGAAAAGCTTTCATGAAATCGGTCGTTAGTCGTTAGTCCTTGGTCGTTTGCAATGCATCCCTAACCCTCACTCTTCAAAATGCCCTAACGACCAACGACTAGCGGCCAACGACTGCTTGACTATAAAACAAAACGACCCTCCGCGCAGTGCGGAGGGCCGGAGTAAAAGAACCGAATTAATCCGCCATCGTGCGCTCCGCAGGGGAATTCACGCCCTTCGCGAGATTGATCTGCACCTTGCTGTGCTTGCGGCTGTAGAAGAAATAGATGCACAGGCCGATTACGAGCCAGATGATCAGCCGAGCCCAGGTTTCCTTCCCGAGGCTGACCATCATCAGAAGCGAAACTGCGATGCCCATAATTGGAGTGAACGGGATCCACGGCGTCACGAAGGCGCGCGGCACGTCTGTTCCGCGCACTCGCAGAACCCATACGCCGCCGCAGACGATGATGAACGCCAGCAGCGTTCCGATCGACACGAGGTTGCCGAGCACATTGATCGGAGTAAGGGCGGCCACGGTCGCTACGCAGATGCCGACCAGAATCGTCGAAATGTACGGCGTCCGGAACCTCGGATGGATCGTGCTCGCCCACTTCGGCAGCAGGCCATCGTGCGACATCGAGAAGAACACGCGCGATTGCCCGAGCAACATCACGACCATCGTTGAGCTCAATCCGCAGATTGCGCCCAGCTTGACCAGCTTGCTGCCCCAGGCCACACCAGTCATGTCAATTCCGATGGCGATCGGGTCGGGTACATCGAGGCTCGTGTATTTGACCAGGCCGGTCAGAACCGCAGCGACCAGAATATAGAGAATCGTGCAGATCACGAGCGACCCGAGAATCCCAATCGGCATGTCTCTGCTGGGATTCTTCGCCTCTTGCGCCGCCGTCGAAACGGCGTCAAACCCGATGTAGGCGAAGAAGATCACTCCTGCAGCAGTCGCTATTCCGGACCATCCAAAATCACCGTAGTGGCCGGTGTTAGGAGGAAGAAACGGAGTCCAGTTTGCCGTCGCATCCGCGCGATGGCCCATGATGAAATTGATGCCGAGCCCGATGAATACCAGCAGCACGGCAACTTTCACGATCACGATGAATGAATTGAAGTCCGCCGATTCCTTGATGCCGATGACCAGGATCGCCGTCACCATGATGATGCCCAGGAATCCGAACAAATTGAACGAAGAATACTGATGCGGCAGGCTGGCCATGTCGATGTGCTTCAGCGTGAGCGCCTTCTCGAGCTGTGCCGTAAGCCGCTCCCAATGACCGTTATAAAAGAGGAACACCGTGCCCGGACAACCTGCCCATTTCGGGGAAAGGTGGATACCGAAATCCGAGAGGAAGCTGAGAACGTAGCCGCTCCAGCCGCTGGCTACCGTCGCCGCGCCGAGGGCATATTCCAGAATAAGGTCCCAGCCGATGATCCATGCGATGAACTCGCCGAGCGTCGCGTAGCCGTAGGTGTAAGCCGATCCGGCCACCGGAATCATCGAAGCGAACTCGGCATAGCAAAGGCCGGCAAACACGCAGGCCACAGCTGCCAACGAAAAGGAGAGAATAATCGCCGGTCCGGCGTGGTTAGCAGCCGCCGTTCCGGTCAGAACGAAAATGCCGGTTCCGATGATGGCCCCGATGCCGAGAGAGATGAGGTTGGTAGGTCCGAGAGCGCGCTTTAAGCTATGTTCGCCCGTTTCCTGGGCTTCGGACAAGATTGTGTGAAGAGGTTTCTTGGCCAGCAGGTTTGGCATCCGTGTTGACTCTCCTTTGACCTACCTAGACGCTTTCATCGCCCTTCTCGACCACGCATAATAGACCGGAATCCCGAGCAGGACGACGATCAGCCCCGGCCAAGTGTACTGCGGTTTATACCGCAATAGTACGACATCGATAAACAAAGCCATCACAATATAAATGATAGGCAGAACCGGATAGCCCACGGCCCGGTATGGCCGGTTGGCCTCCGGATGGGTCTTCCGCAGAACGAAGAGGCCAACGATCGTGAGGATATAGAAGAGCAGCACGGCAAAAATGATGTAGTCCAGAAGCTGCCCGTAGCTGCCGGAAACGCATAGGACGCACGTCCACACCATCTGCACCATCAGCGAAACCGCCGGCGTTTTATAAGTAGGATGCAGCCGGGCGACGTTCCGGAAGAAGAGGCCATCCTTCGCCATGGCGTAGTAGACGCGCGCTCCGGAGAGGACCAGGCCGTTGGCGCAGCCAAAGCTGGAGATCATGATCGCTGCCGCCATCAGCAAGCCGCCAGTTGGCCCGAACATCTGTGTCATCACGGCCGTGCCGACCCGCTCTTCGGAGGCATACTTGATACCGCGTTCCAGGACAGTCGCGCCTCCCGCCACACCATTCAACGGTAAGACGCTGAGATAGATGAAATTGCAGGCGATATAAAGGGCGATGACAATGCCCGTTCCGAGAGCGAGAGATAACGGCAAGTTGCGGCTGGGATTCTTAACTTCCCCGGCCGTGAACGTCACGTTATTCCACGCGTCCGACGAAAATAGCGACCCGACCTGCGCCACGGCAAGAATCGTCAGCGTGCTGACCATGACCGTCGGTCCACCGACGCCGACCTGAACGGCATGCAAGGCGCCATGGATGGCATTCCTCCAGAAGTCGTGCCCCCCGAAGTTTGCCCGCAAAGCATAGGGATTGCGGCCGATCGCAATGCCTAAAAAGACCAGCCCGAGCAATGCCGAAACCTTAGCCGCGGTAAAAGTGTTTTGGATCGCCGCACCGGTCTTCAATCCGAAAATATTGACAACGGAAAGCAAGATCACCAGGACGATCGCCACCAGATTCTGCGTGTTGATGCCGACTTCCATGTTGCCCAGCACCATCGGGCCGACGTGAATCGGCGGAACTTTCCAGAGATGCAGCAGCCAGTGAGTGGACGAGATTGACGGGAGGAAAACTCCGAGGAATTTCCCGAAAGCTACGCCGACCGCCGCAATGGTTCCCGTCTGGATCACAAGAAACAATGTCCAGCCATAAAGAAATCCCCAAAGCGGTCCCAGCGCTTCGCGCAGATAAACGTACTGGCCGCCCGCCCGAGGCATCATCGCGGCCAGTTCGCCATAACTCAAAGCCGCCACGATGGTCATGAATCCCGCTACCGCCCAGGCGGCGACCAGCAGCGCCGGGGAATCCACCTCGCGCGCGATCTCCGCCGAGACAATGAAGATACCCGAACCGATCATCGAACCCATCACCAGCATGGTGGAACTGGTCAGGCCCAGGCCTTTGACGAGCTCCTGATCCTGCTGGCTATGAGTTTCCCAATCGCTACGCGCGGCGGGCTTGGTTGTGGGAGTGCTCAGGGACTCGCTCCTTGGTGGATCAGTCGTTAGTCGTTAGTAGTGGGTCATTGGCCGTTCGCAGATTCCAGCTAACGACTAACGACCAAGGACTAACGGCGCTCCAGACGCTCAGAACTTTACCTTAATATCCGTAAAAATTCCTCTGCTGATTTGCGTGGGTCTCTTATCAGGTCGGAGATAACGGCCACCGAATAGGCCCCGGCTTCGATCACTGAGGCGGCGTTGGCTCGGGTAATCCCCCCGATGGCGACGAGCGGTTTTCGTGTCAACTCCCTCGCACGGCGCACGCCCTCTACCCCAATGACCGGATCCGGGTTCTCTTTGCTCGACGTGGCGAACACGGGGCCGATAGCAACGTAATCCGCCGAAGTCCGATCGGCCTCCAGCAGTTGCTCCGGATTGTGCGTCGAGACTCCCAGCCATCGATCAGGCCCGATAATCCTGCGAACGGAATCGGGCGAGAGATCGTCTTGCCCGACGTGAATGCCATCAAACTCGGCGGCGAGGCACAGATCGGCACGATCGTTCATGATCAGGCGAATGGAATTGTTAGGTTGCCCCATCCTTGTCGCGTTTTGCGCGACAGGGTGGGAATGTTGACTGTGAGGAGAAAAGCGTCGCCTCAATTCCCGCGCCTGCTCCAACATGATCCGGGCGTTTCCGGATTTATTCCGGTATTGCAGCAGCGTGCATCCGGCGGCGACCAGCGCATCAGCAAATGCCAGCACTTCGGACGTGGCGGGAAAAAACGCGGAATCGATAATGCAGTAGAGGCGCGGCAAGCGAATCATGTTTCAGAGGACCGGGCCCGAGCACGGCGCACTAGGTGTGGGGAGCTCAGTGATGACCATTCTTCTTTATGAATCTCTCAATGAATCCTGTGTCGAAGTTCCCCGCCTGGAAATCCGCGTCCGCCAGAATCTTCTGGTGCAGGGGAATCGTTGTGTAGATGCCTTCGACGATGAACATCTCCAGAGCCCGCGCCATCCGCGAACACGCCTCCTTGCGGTCTTTGGCGCGCACAATCAGTTTCGCAATCAACGAGTCGTAATAGGGCGGAATCACTCCCTCCGCATAAGCGGCCGTATCCACGCGAACGCCGGTCCCGCCCGCCGGATGAAACGCCGTGATCTTCCCTGCCGAAGGCGTAAATTTCTCGGGATGTTCGGCATTGATGCGGCACTCAATGGAGTGCCCCCGGTGAACGATCGGCCCCATCAGCACGTCGCTCATCTTCGCGCCCGCCGCGATCAGGATCTGGCTCTTCACGAGATCAACGTCTGTGACCATCTCGGTCACCGGATGCTCCACCTGAATCCGCGTATTCATCTCGATGAAGTGGAGGCGCTTGTCCTTGTCCATCAGGAACTCGATAGTACCGGCATTCCAATATCCGATGGTCGCCAGCGACTTGCAGAGAACATCTCCGATCTCTTTCCGCAATTCCGGCGTCACCTGGGTCGACGGAGACTCCTCAAGCAGCTTCTGATGCCGCCGCTGAATAGAGCATTCGCGCTCACCGAGGCTGACGACACTTCCGTGCTCGTCGGCGAGCACTTGAAATTCAATGTGCCGCGGATGTTCGACGTACTTCTCCATGTAAAGGTCGCCGTTGCCGAATGCTCCGGCAGCCTCGGACGACGCTGCTTTGAACAGTCCCGGCAGTTCTTCCTCATTGCGGACAATGCGCATGCCGCGTCCGCCGCCGCCGGCCGAAGCTTTCATGATCACGGGATATCCGACCTGCTTCGCCCACTCCAGCGCCTCGCCCTCCGATGCGATGATCCCATCGGAACCCGGCAGAATCGGCACTCCCGCTTTCTTCATCGCCGCCCGGGCTTTTTCCTTCTCGCCCATCAGCCGCGTGACTTCCGGCCTCGGCCCGATGAACTTGATTCCACTCATCTCACAGACCTCGGCGAAATTGGCGTTCTCGGCCAGCAGGCCGTATCCGGGATGAACCGCCTCCACATTGGCGATCTCGGCCGCGCTGATGACCGCAGGAATATTCAGATAGCTAAGCGCCAGTTGCGGAGGGCCGATGCAGATCGCTTCGTCGGCAAAGCGGACGGGAAGCGAGTTGCGGTCCGCCTCGCTGTAGATCACGACCGTGCGCACTCCCAGCTCTTTGCACGCACAGATCACGCGCAGTGCGATCTCCCCACGATTGGCAATCAGGATCTTTTTGAACATGAATTCAGGCTTTGACTTTCATAAAAAATTGTTGATTGTCGATCGATGATCGTTGAATGACAAAACCGTCCGGTGCAGTATTCAACAATCAAAAATCGACAATCAACAATTGACCTGCAGACGCGGTTCCCCAGTCACTTCTTCGGCCTTATCACGAATAGTTCCTGGCCATATTCGATGGGCTGTCCGTTGCTCGCCAGCTTTTTAATGACTTCTCCGGCAACGTCCGATTCAATCTCGTTCAGCAGCTTCATGGCCTCGACAATGCACAGCACCTGGCCGACTTCGACGTTGTCGCCCGGCTTGACGAATGGAGGAGCTCCCGGCGATGGCGCCTCATAGAACGTACCGACAATGGGAGACTTTACGGTGTGCAAGCCCTCTTCAGCCGCCGGCGGAGCTGCCCCTGCAGCAGGCGCCCCCGCAGGAACCGCCGGAGCCGTTCCCAGTTCCATGGCTGGGGTGGGCGCTGGAGGCACGGCGTAAAAGCGAGGCTCGCCATGCGGATGCACGACCGTATGTTCTCCGGCGCGCTTGATCCGGACTTTCACGTCGCCGCGCTCGAGTTCGAACTCGGCGATATCCTTCTCGATGAGGAACTCGATTAGTTCTTTCAGCTCTTTTTGGTTCATGCTGATCTTCGACAGACGTAAGGTGGGACCGTTCTCTGTCCCGCCGCGCACCCGTCCGGCGCGCGAAGAAGCCGGGCGTAGACCTTGCCCGGCTCAACTCAGCTACTGAAGCTAGGAAGACTAGACTGCCAAGAATTCCTTGCTGGTCGGCGTCAAAACCTCACAACCGCCGGCCGTGACCACTACCATATCCTCGATCCTCACTCCCCATTTGCCGGGGAAGTATACTCCCGGCTCGATCGTGATCACCATCCCGGACTGCAGGATCTCCCGCTGCCCGTCGGCAACCCGCGGGCTTTCGTGAATCTCGAGCCCGACACCGTGTCCGGTGGAGTGCGTGAAGTACTTTCCCAGACCCGCCTTCGTCAAAACTTTCCGGGCCGCGGCATCCACATCGCCTACCGGAATCCCTGGCCGCACAGCATCAATTGCAGCCTGCTGCGCTTCCCGTACTGCCTCGTAAGCAGACCGGGCATCGTCAGTGGATTTCCCTACCCAGACCGTACGAGTCTGGTCCGAACAATAACCTGAGAGTATAACACCGAAGTCACAGACCACGAACGCGCCCCGGGGTACGGCCTGTTCGGAAGCGCGTCCGTGCGGCAACGCCGACCGTGCTCCTGAGGCGATGATCGTTGGGAACGACATCTCC